>NZ_BTPU01000047.1:0-27023 GCF_036985595.1 Vallitalea maricola
CTACTTTAATTTTACACTAACATTATATATTATCACTAATATAAACTCAATAATTATAGAAAACTTAACTTATGATAGCAAAATATTGGAGTTAAACTATAGGAGTTACCTATAAGCTAAAAAAAATCCAAATGAGTTTAATCCCATTTGAATAATATAATACCACCAATCATAATAACTACAGCAATAACTTTTTTCCAAACAAAGGGGACTTGTTCAGTACCAAATAAGCCAAACAATTCTATCAGATAAGCAATAATTAATTGAGCAATCAAAATTAACATTACTGCATAAGCAGGACCTAACGATGACATTCCCTTAACAACTGTAAATATAATGAATGCCCCTAGTATACCACCTGTAAGATACCATTTACTATCTATCTTTAATAAATTAGCAAAACTGTCTCTTCCAGTAAAAAACCATGCTCCTATACAAACAATAAAACCTGTTATCTGCACAAATGAATTAGTTACCCATATAGATGAACTTTCAGTAACTCTAGTATTAAAAACACCTTGAACACCCATTAATGCCCCAGCAATAATTGCAAATATAACTCCCATATTTATCACCTTTCCTATAAATACCCTAGTTTAAACTTAATATTATTATTCTCATAAATTATTATAAATATACTAAGTTCTTAGTTACTACTAAACAGTAATGATTATTATTTGTTTTATTCTAATCAGCATGAACTACTGGCTATTATACATTTAGTTATTAATTACTAATCACATATATTTACTATTTATTAGATAATAGTTGACAAAAGTAATATTAATAACATATAATATGTACATATGAACCAATTAGTAAAATTGTTCACAGAATGAAGGAGATGATATGAAATGCCAAGAGCTTTTTCAGAAGAAGAATTAAAAACTATTAAAGCACAATTATTACAAAAGGGAAAAATGCTATTTGAAAGATATGGATATAAAAAGTTTGGGATTAGAGATCTGACTTCAGAAGTTGGGATTGCAAATGGAATGTTTTATAAATTCTTTGAGTCAAAAGAAAAGTTGTTTTTTGAGATTATTAACATTGAAAAAAAGAAATTACGCAAAAAAATCTTAAGTGAAGTAATGATAAATAAGGATAATCCAATTAAAGCCTTGAAAAATTTTTATTATGTTATAGTTAAAGAATTATATGAAAATTCCCTGATGAATACCATCTTACTTAAAAAAGAGTATGATTTTATCACAGAAAATATGTCATCAAATGAATTGATTAATGAAAGAGAAAAGTCTTTAGACCCAATTTTAGAACTAGTAGATTATTGGAAATCTGAAAATTTAATCAAGGATGTTGATACAGATATTATCATTGGGGCAGTACGTTCTTTAGTTTATTTGAATTTTCATAAAGAGGAGATAGGGATAGATAAATATGATCAGATTGTTGAATTTTTACTAGATAGAATATGTGAATATGTTAATGTGGAGGGATGAATTAATGAATACTTTATTAGCTAATGCAATAGAAAAAATGGGTATTAAATTCTTTGCATCAATAAATAGAAAAAAATCAAATTCGCAAATATTTAAGGAGTGTAATAAACTAACATCTGATGAAATCAAATCCATTTATTCAAGAATTACTGTTTTTAATAAAAATGAGTTTTTTGATGAGCCAGTATTAATTAATAAAAAAGTTGTAAATGGCATGGATGTTAATACATATACTATGCCATCATTATACATTCCAATAAAAAAATATCAAAATATTTATAATACATTTAGTGAAAATAAGAATATTTATTTTGAACATATGGCATGTAAAAATAGCAATAAAAAGCAGAAAACAGCTTTAATTTATCTTCATGGCTTTAGTGAGCGCAATTATAATAATGAAACTAAATATTTATTTGCAAATCTCGTAAAACAATACAATGATTTAGATATATTAGCAGTACAACAACCGTTTCATATGTTAAGAAGTCCAAATAATCAGCCATATTCAGGTGCTTACATATTTGATTCTTGTCCTATAGTAACCATTGAAGGAATAAGACAATCTGTAAACGATGTATCTCAAGTTATTTCATATGCAAAACAGAATTACACTAAAGTAATTGTAGGTGGCTTCAGTTTGGGTGGGCATGTAACGTCTTTTTTGGGCACATGTGATGATAGAGCAGATTTATATATAATGGGGCAAGCAGGTGCAAAGTTACCAGAGACCTTGAATTATTTAAGTGTATGTCCAGGTCTTTATGCTAAAAAAGATGAATGGATAAATAGCGGACAGGAATTTGAACTTCTTTATGATCCAATAGAACTGTTAAAGTATAATCCAATTATTCCCAAGGAAAAAGTTGTGTCTGTAGCAGGATTTAATGACCGTTTAGTAACTTATGAAAGAGTTGAAGAATTACGAAATTTATTTAAGAGCCAGTATAATATTGATTATAAGTCTGGTCATATTGGTTTGCTGCTTGAATGGAAAGTGGTTATGAAACCTTTGCTAAAAATAATTGATGAAGAACTTGGAGAATAATCTATGATAAACAATAAAAAAGATATATTAAAAAACTGTCCAGAATTGGAACTTACTGAATTTGGAGATTTTAAAATAAGGAATGATTATGTCAAAAATTATGAAATTATTGATTTTCATTGCCATATATTTGATGGTTTGAAAATGATGTTTCCACCAATTCTTGGAAAAGCTGATAGTAGTATGAATTCATCACTTTTTGATAATAGTTGTTTCCCTTTCTCTATAGATTCCTTTGATATAAACAAAGTATATTTTACAAAATGGCCAGATTCCTTATTTAGTATTAATGGTATCAGAACAAAAATTAAACTTCAAATAGGCGGATTTGTTTTAAGAAAGGCAACTGCTGAAAGATTATTAAGAGATATGAGTTTAAATAATATTAGTAAAAGTGTTGTAATGCAAATTAATCCAAAAAATACTAACTCAAGTTTGAAAATGGAAGAAATTATTACTAGTCATAATAATCTAATGACATTCGGATCAATTCATCCCCATGATGATAATATTAAAGAAAAAGTAGAACAGTATATTTCTCTTGATATAAAAGGGTGGAAAGTAAATCCCCATGTGACCGGTGTTCCAATTAATAGTAAAGAGACACTGGATTTAATAAAAATTTTATCAGATACTAAATTACCAATTTTATCTTGTAGTGGCTTAGGAGCACCTGAATATTTTTTAAATACAAGAATTTTTTCGAATAAAAAAAAGAAAGAGTTAGAGACACAAAGAATTAGCATGTTCTATGATATGTTAAGCCTCTTTCCTTCTACAAAGTTTATTCTTGCTCATTGTGGTTTATATGAAAGTGATGAGCTTATAAATTTAATGAAAGTGTTTCCAAATATCTATACAGATATTAGTGCGCAGTCAGCTAATAATATAAAAAAAATTAATAATGCAATTGGTAGCGAGAGATTATTGTTTGGTACAGACTACCCATTCTTTAATCATGCATTTTCAATCGTATCAGTTTTAAGGGCAACGTTAAAAGAGGAAGATAGATGCAACATATTTTCAAGAAATGCTACAAGAGTATTATGTATCAATGAAAATTGAACACTGCAACATAGTTTTGTGTTATAATTTTCAAAGTTTTATCCATATATAGTGATAACGATTTCTACGGCTAGTTGCCATCCCTTAATTAAAGATAAAAGCAAGAAAACGTAACAAGAGTGTATTTATCACTATATATGGTTTCAATATATAACCGTTATCTATTTTACTTACTCAATTTTTCATGAATAGCCTTTGCCGCTTTTTTACCTGCTCCCATAGCCAGTATAACTGTTGCAGCTCCTGTAACAGCATCTCCACCAGCGTATACATTCTCTAGTGTAGTTTCCATTGTATCTTCATTAACCACAATACAGCCTCTTTTATTAACGTCAAGTCCATCAGTTGTATCTCTAAGAAGTGGATTAGGTGTTTGACCAATAGCTACTACAACTATATCAACATCCATTATTTCTTCGCTGCCTTCTATAGGTTGTGGTCTTCTTCTGCCACTTTCATCTGGTTCACCAAGTTCCATCTTGATACACTTCATACCAGTAACATGTCCATCTTCTCCAATAATTTCAACTGGATTTTTCAGAAGATCAAATATGATTTGTTCTTCTTCTGCATGATGTACTTCTTCTACTCTTGCAGGTAACTCTTCTTTACTTCTTCTATATACAATCTTAACTTCTTTAGCCCCTAATCTCTTAGCTGTTCTTGCTGCATCCATAGCAACATTACCACCGCCGATAACCGCAACTTTTTCACCTATTCTTACAGGTGTTGGGCTATTAGGGAAATCATAAGCTTTCATAAGGTTGACTCTAGTTAAGAACTCATTAGCTGAGTAAACCCCATTAAGATTTTCTCCTTCAATATTCATGAATCTAGGAAGTCCAGCTCCACTACCTACAAATACAGCTTGGAATCCTTCTTCTTCAAATAATTCACCTATAGTTATTGATTTTCCAACTATAACATTCTTTTCAACTTTTACACCTAGGTCAGTAACACTTTTCAATTCTCTCTGTACTAGACCTTTTGGTAAACGGAATTCAGGTATACCATACATCAGAACCCCACCGAGTTGATGAAGAGCTTCGTACATAGTTACTTCATAACCTTTTTTAGCCAAATCAGCTGCACATGTCAAACTAGCTGGACCACCGCCAACAACTGCAACCTTTTTATTGTTTGACTCAGGTTTTTCAACTTCTTTTTTTATGTTCTTCATATAATAATCTGCAACAAAACGTTCAAGTCTACCAATAGCCACTGGCTCACCTTTACGTCCTCTTACACATTTACCTTCACATTGCGATTCTTGAGGACAGACTCTTCCGCAAATAGCTGGTAATCTATTTTCTGTAGCAATAATATTATATGCCTCTTCTATATTACCTTCACTAACTTCTTTTATGAATTCTGGAATTGGAACACTAACTGGACATCCCCCAACACATGGTCTAGTCTTACACTGTAAACATCTGCCAGCTTCTTCCATAGCTTCTTCCAAAGTATAACCACAAGTGACTTCATCAAAATTCTTTATTCTCAATAAAGGATCCTGCTCCTTCATTTTTACCTTTTCTTTACTCATGTTAGGCATTCTTTTTCCCCTCCTACTTTTTGTTTTTTATACCATCTAGCTTACAAACATGGTTTTCTTCTTCTTTATAATAGCTTTGTCTTCTCATACATTCATCAAAATCAACTAAGAATCCATCAAAATCTGGTCCATCAACACATGCAAATTTTGTTTCGCCACCAACAGTAACACGACATCCTCCACACATGCCAGTTCCATCTATCATAATAGGGTTAAGAGATACACCAGTTGGTATATTAAGAGGTTTAGTAACTGAGACAACAGCTTTCATCATAATCAATGGTCCTATAGCAATTACCTCATCATATTTATTTCCCTTTTCCAATAAATCATTTAAAACATCAGTTACAAATCCTTTTGTACCTCTAGTTCCATCATTAGTAGCAAAATATATATTATCACATATTTCTTTGAACTGATCTTCAAGAATTATGTACTCTTCACTACGACCACCAATAATAACGTCAACACTGACGCCCATTGATTTTAATTTCTTTATTTGAGGATAAAGTGGAGCAGCTCCAACACCTCCGCCTATTCCTAATACTCTTTTATGTTTTTTTAATTCAGTAGCTTGACCTAGAGGTCCTACAAAATCATTAATATAATCGCCTTCTTGCTTCTTACTAAGTAATTTAGTTGAATACCCAACAACTTGGTATATAATTGTTACTGTTCCTGCTTCTCTGTCATAATCAGCAATAGTTAGTGGAATTCTTTCACCATCCTCATTAACTCTAAGAATTATGAATTGTCCTGGCTCACATTTTCTAGCAGTAAAAGGTGCTTCAACAACCATTAATTCAACTTGACTATTGATGGTTTTCTTCTTTACAATTTTGTACACTTAAATTACCTCATTTCTTTATTCTTTTATTTATTTCTTTATTCTTTTATTTCATCTATATATATTAAACTAAAACATCTATACACTCATTTCAATAAGTTCAATATATTTTCCTTGGTTTTATAAGCCTAATAATTGTTGGCTCTATGTTTAATGCAACTTATCTAAGTCTTTTTTAAATTATATCATATTTATTATATAATAATAAAATAAAATTTTAATTGCTATTTTGTGGTAATTTACTTTTTTATGCTCTCCAATAAATCCAGATTCTCTTTACTACCAAGAGTTTCTTCAGCATTCTTATTACTATTTGAATCAAATAGATTTCTCTTGAATTTAACTCTCAATATTCTTCTCACAGATTCATTTATTCGGTCTTCAGATATAGTCTTAGAAATAACAGATTCTAATACTCCACTATAACCTTCTTCAAAAGGTATAGGCATAAGTAATATATCAACACCAGCTTCCACTGCTTTTTTACATGCTTCTTTTGTACCATATTCATTCACTATCGCTCCCATATTAAGCGCATCAGTAATAACAAGTCCATCATAACCTAATTCATTTCTAAGTATATCTGTTACGATTTTCTTAGACATAGAGGCTTCTGTATTACTTTCGTCTATTTGTGGCGCTTTGATATGCGCTATCATCACCCCATCTACATCAGCTTCAATCCCCTTTTTGAATGGTACAAATTCTATCTCTCTAAGTCTTTCAATACTATGATCTGTAACTACTGAACCTAAGTGAGTATCATTAGTAGTATCTCCATGCCCTGGAAAATGTTTAATTACAGCTGAGACATTTTCATCCTGTAATCCTTTTACACAATTATATACCATATCACCAACTAATTGTTCATCACTTCCATAAGATCTAACACCTATGACTGTGTTGTCAGGATTGGTATTAACATCTGCTACAGGAGCAAAATCCATATTGAAACCTAGAGAGGATACTTCTTTTCCAAGTATTTGTCCTATTTTATATGCATTTTCGGGAATTCCAGTATCTCCGATTACTTTATTATTAGGTAGTACTGTTGCATGCATATTGGGATTCTTAGCGATTCTAGATACTATACCTCCCTCTTCATCTACTGAAATGAAAAGTGGTATACTAGATGCTTCTTGAATATCACTAATCAACTTTTCTGTCTGAGTTATGGTATCAATGTTATTCTTAAAGAAAATTACTCCACCTAATTTATATTTATTAATCACTTCCCTACCGAAATCATCAAGAACAGTTAAAGGTGCATTATTAAGAGAATCAGCATCGATCATGAACATTTGTCCAATTTTTTCTTCCAATGTCATTCCATCAATCATCTCTTCTATCTTCTCGTCAACAGTTTTTTCCTTCTTATCTGGATCATCAGGAGTTTCATTCTCATTATTGTTTTTGTCATCATTCACTTCATTCTCATCTATAATATTTACTTCTTTTTCTTTCGTCATTTCGTTATTCTGATTATTGTCATTTGCTGAACATCCTGCTAATAATAAAACTAAAATAACCACTAAACATATATATCGATACATTGATTAATCCTTTCTTTCCAATTATTATTAGTATTATGTAACTACACTAAAATTAGAAAATCTTATCATATAATAAGAGTATAATCTAATACCAAAATTATAGTATATAATACGTCAAAACATATTATATACTATTTTATTCAGTAAAAAAAGGATTTTATTAATTTAATTGTATAAATCATTAAATTATGATGTAAAACTTTATTTCAATTAGTTTGATAATAATCTATTGTTTCATAATCAAATTCATTTTCTTCCTTAATGAATTTCATTACATTAAGATATTCTCTAAGAGTATCAATACATGTGAAACAAGGAATTCCAAGATGCTGTGCAAAAGTACGAAGTTTGAAGCCATCCCTGCTTATATCTTTACCTTTAGTTGGAATGTTGAATATCATAATTATTTCACCGTTCTTCATATTATCCCTAACAGCTTCTACATCATCAGATATTTTAGCGCTGTTAATCCCCATACTGTTCAGATATTTATTGGTACCAGCTGTAGAATGTATGTTGAAACCGAAATCTACAAGCTTTTTAATATACATGAGTGCTTCTTCTTTGCTCTCATCATTAATGGATACTAATATATTCCCTCCATCATAGAACTTATATCCCGCTCCTACGAAAGCTTTGTATAGAGCTTTCTCATAATTAGAATCTATACCTAATACTTCACCAGTGGATTTCATTTCAGGAGTTAACGCTACATCTACATTATTTAATTTGACAAAGGAGAATACTGGGGCTTTTACTGCTACCAGATTAGTTGTTTTTGCTAGATTAATACCATAAGGCAGGTCTTTTAGTTTATCTCCCAGTATAGTCTCCATAGCTATCTGAACCATAGGTATCTTGGTTACTTTACTGAGTATAGGTACGGTTCTTGATGCTCTTGGATTAACCTCAATGATATATACTTCTTCATTTCTAACAACAAATTGTATATTCATAAGACCAATAACTTCTAATGCCTTAGCAATCTTCTTAGTATAACTTATAATAGTGTCCGTCACTTTCTCTGATAATGTCTGAGGAGGATATACACATATACTATCTCCTGAATGAACCCCTGTTCTTTCAATATGTTCCATGATACCAGGAATCAGTATATCTTCTCCATCAGATATAGCATCAACTTCTACTTCTACACCTTCTATATACTCGTCAATAAGTATTTGATAATCTGTTGATAAGGACGCAGCTTCATCTAAATATTGCTTTAAGTCATTATCATTCCTTACAACCATCATTGCTCTACCACCAATAACATATGAAGGTCTTATGAGTACCGGATAATTTATTTCATTAGCTACCTTTATAGCTTCACTAACAGATGAAACAGAGCCTCCTTTAGGTCTATTAATGTTTAATTGATTTAGTAGCTTGTCAAATCTTTCTCTATCTTCTGCAACATCAATTGAATCTACAGAAGTTCCTAGTATCTGCACACCATTTTTAACTAGTTTTGGAGCAAGATTAATAGCTGTCTGTCCCCCAAATTGGACTATAACACCTTTTGGTTTTTCTTTTCTAATTACATTAAGAACATCTTCTATGAAAAGTGGTTCAAAATACAGTTTATCGGATATATCAAAATCTGTACTCACTGTTTCAGGGTTATTGTTGATGATAATTGATTCATACCCCAAGTTTCCAATAGACCATACTGCATGGACTGAACAATAATCAAATTCGATGCCCTGTCCTATTCTTATTGGTCCTGAACCTATAACAATAATCTTCTCGTTTTTACTTATCTCATTCTCATTTTCCTTCTCATATGTTGAATAATAATAAGGTGTATGGGATTCAAATTCTGCTGCACAAGTATCCACCATTTTGTACACCGGATAAATATTGTAGGCTCTCCTTAATGTATCCAGCATTTCATAAGACTGATTGGATAAATCCATAATCTCAATATCTGTAAAACCTAGTGTCTCAGCCTTTTCTAATAATTCTCTAGTAAGTAATTCTGATTTCAACTCATTTTCTACGGAAATTATATTCTCTATTTTATATAAAAACCATTTGTCTATTGCTGTAATTTCATTAATGGTATCTACCGATATGTTTTTTCTAAGGGCTTCTGCTAATACAAAAATACGCCTATCGTCAACAACTTGCAGCTTATCATATATTTCTTCTTTTGTCAGTTTTTGAAGCTCTTCTTTTCTAAGTCCTGTTTCTTTTCCTTCCAAGGATATTACAGCTTTCAATAAAGAACTTTCAAAGGTTCTATCGATAGCCATTACTTCCCCAGTTGCTTTCATTGCTGTACCTAACTCTCTATTGGCGTAATCAAATTTGTCAAAAGGCCACTTAGGAATCTTAGTAACAACATAGTCAAGAGCTGGTTCAAATGAAGCTTTGGTCTTTTTAGTTACTGCATTATCTATTTCATGAAGATTAAGCCCTATAGCTATCTTAGCAGCAATCTTAGCTATTGGATAACCTGCTGCTTTTGATGCTAGAGCAGATGAACGGCTAACTCTAGGATTAACCTCTATTACTATATATTCCTTACTTATGGGGTTAAGGGCAAATTGTACATTACATCCACCCTCGATTTTTAGGGCTTTGATTATCTTGATAGAAGAACTTCTAAGCATGTGATATTCATTATCAGTCAATGTCTGAGAAGGTGCTACAACAATACTATCTCCTGTATGAATACCTACAGGATCAATATTTTCCATATTACAGATTATGATACATGTATCATTACTATCTCTCATAACCTCGTATTCAATCTCTTTCCAACCTGCCACCGACTGCTCCACTAGAACTTGATTTATTCTGCTGTGCATGAGACCAGTAAGTAAGATGTCTTTTAACTCTGATTCATTATGTGCAATTCCACCACCAAGACCACCTAATGTATAAGCTGGTCTTACAATAATAGGGAATCCTATCTCTTTTGAAAATTCTATTCCATCTTCTATATTACAGATGATTTTACTTTTTGGAATAGGTTCATCAATCTCAATCATCAAGTTTCTGAAGCTCTCTCTGTCTTCAGCTTTCTTTATGGTTTCAAGAGACGTACCAAGTAATGTTACATTATATTTATCTAAAATACCTGCTTCTTTTAATTCAACAGCCATATTAAGTCCTGTTTGGCCACCTAATGTAGGCAGAATACCATCAGGTCGCTCTTTATTTATAATATAGTCTAGTGACTCTACTGTAAGTGGCTGGATGTATACTTTGTCAGCAATATTGTCATCTGTCATTATCGTTGCTGGATTACTATTAACCAGTACTACTTCTATTCCTTCTTCTTTCAGAGCCTTACAAGCTTGAGTTCCTGCATAATCGAATTCTGCTGCTTGACCAATGACGATAGGTCCTGAACCAATAACCAGTACTTTTTTTACATCCATGTTCTTAGGCATTTTCTCACCCTTTCCATTATCTATTCTCTAAATGATTGCTTCAATCCATTCCTTAAAAATATAATGACAATCTTCTGGTCCTGGTCCTTCTTCTGGATGGAATTGTACTGTTTTTATATTGTAATCAGAAGAACTGAATCCCTCGATGGTATTGTCATTAACATTGATAAAAGTCTTTTCCATGTCTTTTGTAAAACTGCTTTCTTCTACTGCATATCCATGATTCTGGGATGATATAAATACCTTTCCTGTATTCATATTCATTACTGGATGATTGCTTCCTCTATGTCCGAATTTTAGTTTATATGTATCTGCTCCAAGTGCAAGTGCAATAATCTGATGGCCTAGACATATTCCCCAAATAGGCAACTTACCTATTAATTCTTTTACAGTTTTGATAGGTATAACAGCTTCTTTTGGATCTCCAGGTCCATTAGAAAATAGTACTCCATCTAAATCATAATCAACAATCTCTTTAGAACCAATGTCTTGTGGGAAAATATATATATCACAATCAAGACTTACCAGCTGATTAATTATTCCTGACTTGATTCCTAGGTCTACAACCCCTATTTTTTTACCTGCCCCTTCTATATGTTTAATGTCTTTTCTCGATACCTGTTCAACAATATTACCAGGAAACTTATAATCTTTTAATTTCTCTAATAACCTACCTTCATCCTCAGTGGTTATCATACATTTCATAGTTCCTTTTTCTCTTATTTTCTTAGTTAACATCCTTGTATCAATACCATATATACCAGGAATATCGTTTTCTTTTAAATATGTATCTATATCTTTTTCACACTGCCAGTGATTAGGATTCACTGAGTATTCCTTAACAACAAATCCCGAAACTCTGATACAGCTTGATTCCATATCTTCAGTATTTATACCATAATTACCAATCAAAGGATATGTCATTGTAACCACCTGACCTGCATAAGACGGGTCTGTCAATATCTCAGTATATCCTGTCATACCAGTATTAAAAACCAATTCACCGCATATTGTAGTCTTAGCACCGAAACTTTTTCCTTTTAAGACTGTTCCATCTTCAAGAATTAATTTAGCATACATTAAATCTCTCCTTCCAGAACACTGCCAAGTACCGAAACAGCAGAATCTATATCTTCTTTTTTTACAATAAGAGGTGGAACGAACCTAATTATGCGTTCACCTGACCCGACTAGTAATAATCTTTTTTCCATACATTTTTTTATTATATCTTTTACAGGAATATTCATTTCCATTCCCAGCATTAATCCATGTCCTCTAACATCAGTTATGAAGTCATATTTATCTTTTAATTCATTTAACTTCTTAGTCAGGTAATTACCTTGAACCTTAACATTATCAAGGATTTCTTCATTAGATATTTCCTCTATTACAACTTTTGCTGCTGTACATACTAGAGGATTACCACCGAATGTACTTGCATGATCTCCTGGACAGAACCCCTCAGCAACTTTCTTATTAGCTATAACTGCTCCAATTGGCACTCCACCGCCAAGTCCTTTTGCTAGGGCTACTATATCAGGTTTTACATCATATAATCCATATGCGAATATTTCTCCTGTTCTTCCAATACCACATTGAACTTCGTCAAATATTAACACTAGGTTATTCTTATCGCATATCTTCCTAACTTTTTTCAGATACTCCTTATTGGCAGGTCTTATACCACCTTCGCCTTGAATTGGTTCCAATAATACTGCACATGTATTATCATCTATAGCTTCTTCTAGAGAATCTATATTATTGAATTCAGCGTATTTTACACCTGGAAGTAATGGGTCTAAGCCTTTTTGGTATTTCAGCTGACCTGTTGCTGTAACTGCCCCATAGGTTCTACCATGAAATGAATTTTTCATAGTAATAATTCCGTTTTTATCCTTACCTAGATTTTTCTTAGCATATTTTCTTGCTAATTTTAGAGAACCTTCTATTGCTTCTGCTCCACTATTACAGAAGAAAACTTTATCAAGTCCGCTATGTTCTACCAATAAGCCTGCTGCTTCTATAGCTGGTTCATTCCAATAGAGATTAGAACAATGTGTTAGCTTATCCAACTGTTCTTTTAGTTCTATTACTAATCTTTCATTTTTGTATCCTAGAGAATTAACAGCTATCCCAGCAACAAAATCTATATATTCATTACCATCTTTATCATATATTTTTACTCCTTCTCCTTTTTCTATAACAATAGGAAACTGAGCGTATGTACTCATGAAAACTTCTTTACCTTTATTTATTAATTGTTCCATTTGTTCTCACCACTTTCATTAAATAATATTAAGCTTTTGTTTCATATCCTGGATTAGAGAACTTTCCTATTAGAGAAAAACATTGTTCCTACACCGCTCTTTGTGAAAATTTCTAATAATAAGCTATGTTCTACTCTTCCATCGAGTATATGTACACTTTTAACACCTTTATAAATTCCTGATGCACAACACTCAGCTTTTGGAATCATTCCTCCGCTGATAATACCTTGTTCAATATATTCTGGTACTTCTTTGACATCTATTTGAGATATTAGTGAACCACTATCATTCACATCTCTAAGAATACCTTCCACATCTGTTAGAAATATCAACTTTTCCGCTTTTAATGCTCCAGCTATTGAACTTGCTGCATAATCAGCATTTATATTGTATGTATCACCATTATCATCTGTCCCAATTGGTGCAATTACTGGTATGTATTCATTTTCAAGGAGGGTTTCAATAAGTCCTGTATTGACTTTTGTAATTTCCCCTACATACCCAACATCATAATCTTCAACTTCCTTTTTTGTTACTTTCAGTGTTTTACCATCTTTACCGCTTATTCCAACTGCACCAATATCATGATTCTCAATAAGCTGTACTATATCCTTATTAACTTTTCCTGATAATACCATCTCTGCAACCTGAACTGTCTCTTCATCTGTAACTCTGAGTCCATTTATAAACTTGCTTTCTTTACCTATTTTGTTTAACATCCCGCTTATTTCCTTGCCACCACCATGGACTATAACTGGTTTGAGTCCTACTAATTTCATTAATACAATATCTTGAATAACTGACATTTTAATTGATTCATCCACCATAGCACTACCACCGTATTTGATTACTACTATATCACCATTGAATTTTTTTATATAAGGTAAAGCTTCGACCAATACCTTAGCTCTTTGAATATATTTTTTCATCTTTATTTTCCTCTCTTATCAAGTTCTATATTCTCCGTTGATTTTCACGTATTCATAACTAAGGTCACATCCCCAAGCCTTAGCTTCACCATTACCTTCATCAAGCTCTATTTCTACGATAATATCTCTTTCACTGATAATTGATGATGCATAATCTTCATCAAAATCTATAGGTAATCCATTTTCTACAAGAGTTATTTTCCCTTTATTACTTACGTAATGTAAACTTACTTTGCTTGGGTCAAATTCTGCACTAGAGTATCCCATAGCACATAGTATTCTTCCCCAGTTGGCATCTTCGCCAAAGAATGCTGTTTTTACCAGATTAGATGTTATAACCGATTTACTTAATAATCTTGCATCCTCTTTATTTTTAGCTCCTTTTACGGATACCTCAATGAATTTGGTTACACCCTCTCCATCTGACACAATTAGTTTGGCTAGATAAATATTGATGTAATCAAGGGCTTCTTTGAAGATTTTATAATCTTCATCAACTTGGGTTATCTCTTCGTTACCAGCTTCACCATTAGCTAATAGAATAACCATATCGTTAGTACTTGTATCACCATCAACGGATATCATGTTGTAAGAGTCTTTTATACTGTCTGATAGTGCTTTTCTAAGTAGCGTTTTTGATATGTTGATATCTGTTGTTATGAATGAAAGCATTGTAGCCATATTAGGGTGAATCATTCCTGAACCTTTTGCCATACCACCGATAGTTACTTTTTTACCATCTATCATGACAGTAACTGCTATTTGTTTACTGTATGTATCAGTAGTTCTGATTGCATTTGCGGCGTCATCTGCTGATTGTTCATTATCTCCAAGTTTATCTGACAGATCTACGATTCCATTACATATTTTGTCTATTGGGAGTTTCACTCCTATGACACCTGTAGAAGCTACTAACACTTCCTCTTCATCTATCCCTAGGACTTCTCCTGTCTTTGATGCCATTTCATTAGCATGAGTCATGCCTATTTTTCCTGTACAAGCATTAGCATTACCACTATTTACAACAATTGCTTTAACTGTACTGCCATCATCAAATATCTTTTTATTCCAGAGCACTGGTGCGGCTTTTACTATATTCGTCGTAAATGTTGCCGCCATATTGGCTGGAGTTTTGGTATGAACAATAGCTAAATCCTTATTTTTTCTCTTGGCACCACAGTGTACTCCACCTGCCAAAAATCCTTTAGCCGCCGTTACACCGCCTTTTATTATATCCATGTCGTCATCACCTTTCATAAATGTTGTCTATTTCTAATTAAATTGGGAAAGCAGGAATCATTTCAAGTCCTGTGCTTTCTTTTAGTCCAAAAATTATATTCATATTTTGAACAGCTTGACCTGCTGCACCTTTTATTAGATTATCAATTGCACCAAGAGCAATTATTCTATTGGTCCTTTCATCTATCTGGAAATTGATATCACAATAATTGGAACCTTTTACCCATTTAGTTTCTGGAAATACTCCTTCTGGTAAAAATCTGATGAACTGTTCATCTTTGTAACACTCTTCATATACCTCTTTTATATCTTCATATGTATATTTCTTATTAAGACTAGCATATGCTGTTATAAGAATACCTCTATTCATAGGTATGAGATGAGGAGTAAAAGTAATTGATATACTGCTATCTGTTACACCACTTAGTTCTTGTTCAATTTCTGGTGTATGTCTATGAGATGCAATTTTGTATGCTTTGATTGATTCATTACATTCAGTAAAATGAGTACCTAGATTAAGTGCTCTTCCTGCGCCCGTAACACCAGATTTGGCATCAACTATAATTGAACTCTTATCTATAAGATTATTCTTAACCAACGGCATCAAGGATAGTATGCTGCAAGTTGTGTAACAACCTGGATTAGCTATTAGATTAGATTTCTTCACATCTTCTCTTTTTAACTCGCATAATCCATAAACAGCTTCATCAATTAGTTCAGGACTGCCATGAGATACTCCGTACCATTTTTCATATACTGATAAATCATTCAACCTGTAATCCGCACCCAAGTCAATTATTTTAGTATTTTCCAGGATTTCTGAAGATATTTTATTAGATGCTATACCATGCGGTAATGCAATGAATAATACATCAACTTTTTTTGATATCTCATCAATCTCTTCATCAACTAATTTATCAGATGCTATACCCATGAAATTACCATAAACTTGATCATAATTAATATTTTTATATGTTCTAGATGAAATTACCTCTACTTCACAATCTGGGTGTTGCATTAATAATCTCATTAATTCTTGCCCTGCATAACCTGTAGCTCCGATAATACCTGCCTTTATCATCTAATCACCTCTCGAACTTTTTAATAATTATACATTAATATTAATATTTATGCAATAGCTTTTAATAATATTTAGTTAATTATTGTATATTATAGAAAAAGCTTGCTTCCAGCTATATTTAATTGTAAAATATGGTATAATATAAAGATATAAGGGGGAATTCTAATGGAAAATTTTGTGATTACATTAAGTTATAATTATGTCCTTTTCTTCTTATTTAATTTAATTTTTACAGGAATAATTATAACATTAGAAAGAAAATCACCAACAACCACGCTTGCCTGGCTGTTATTTATGATTATGCTTCCTGGTATTGGATTTATTTTTTACTTAATCTTCTCTCAAAATATATCTAAGAGGAAAATATTCAAATATACATCAGAAGAGAGTAAGTTATATAAATCAATACTTAATCAACAGAGAAAAGAATTTGAAAATCATTCTTTTAAGTTTAATGACAAATCAATGGCCAATTATTCTGATATGATTCTTTTTCATAATAAATTAAGTGAATCCTTTTATTCTCAGAATAATGATGTACAGATTATTACTGATGGTAAACAGAAATTCCATATATTATTTAGTGAGATAAAAAAGGCGAAAAATCATATTCACATAGCTTATTATATTATGAAAAATGATTCTATAAGTTATGAGTTATATGACCTTCTTAAGCAAAAAGCTCGTGAAGGTGTAAAAGTTAGATTATTAGGTGACCATATCGGTTGTAGACATATAAAAAAGCAGACATATAAAGAATTAAAAGAAGCAGGAGTTGAAGTTGCACTATTCTTCCCATCCAGATTTAAACTTATTAATTCAAAAGCCAACTATCGTAACCATCGTAAAATTGTTGTCATAGATGGTGAAGTAGGTTTTATAGGCGGGTTTAATGTTGGTGATGAATATCTAGGACGTAATAAGAGATTTGGCTATTGGCGTGATACCCATTTAAATATTAAGGGTGATGCGGTTATTGGTTTGCAGATGAGATTTTTATTAGATTGGAGAAATGCCTCCAAAAAACCACTAGAATCTTCGTTAGATTATTTTAAGGAATCCCCTAGTCCATCATTAGGTAAAATCGGAATGCAGATAGTAACAAGCGGACCTGATTCTATTAATGAACAGATAAAGCATGGTTATATCAAAATGATTTCCTCAGCTAAGAAGTCAATCATAATTCAAACACCCTATTTCATACCTGATGAAAGTATCTTGGAAGCTCTAAAGATAGCATCTGTATCTGGTGTGGATGTACGTATAATGATTCCTAACAAACCTGACCATATGTTTGTTTACTGGGCAACTTATTCTTACATCGGCGATTTACTAAAATACGGTATTCGTGCTTTCACTTATGAAAATGGTTTCTTGCATTCTAAGATGATAGCCGTAGATGGTAAATTATCTTCTGTTGGAACCTGTAACTTTGATATCAGAAGTTTCAAATTGAACTTTGAAGCTAATGCTTTTATATATGACAGACAAACTACCAGAACCCTTGAAAGAGAGTTCGAGAAAGATTTGCACCTTTGTAATGAAATAACAAAAGATGATTATATGAATAGGTCTCAACGTATCAAAATGAAAGAAACTATATCTAGGCTCTTTTCCCCAATACTATAGATGCTTATCAATTATTCATATTATATTATCAAAAAGTGTACAACTGTACGCTTTTTTATTTTATCAAGTTTTTTCCCTTCCTTAATTATATCTCTATATTTTTAATTGTATAAAATAGCTAAATTCTGTATCTAAATTATATATTTTTATACTTATATGTATAATATTCATTTTTGATGAATATTTTTACTTTAACCTATTGAATATTTATTAGTTTTAATGTATAATTATAAAAAGTTATTAATTACATAAAGTGTAGGAGGCAATATATATGAATAACAATAATAATAAAACTAAGAAAAAAGTCGTATTAGCATATTCTGGTGGACTAGATACTACGGTTATTATACATTGGTTAAAGCAAAACTATAATTATGAGGTAATAGCTGTTTGTGTTGATGTAGGGCAAGGAAAAGAATTAGATGGATTAGAAGAAAGAGCTTTATCCTCTGGAGCTAGTAAGTTGTACATAGAAAACGTTGTTGATGATTTTGTTGATGATTACGTAATACCAACTGTAAAATCTGGTGCTGTATATGAAGGCAAATACTTATTAGGTACATCTATGGCAAGACCAATAATTTCTCAGAAATTAGTTGAGATTGCATTAAAAGAAGGTGCTGAAGCAATATGTCATGGTGCTACTGGTAAAGGTAATGACCAAGTTCGTTTTGAATTAACTATCAAAGCTCTTGCACCTCATCTAAAAATTATTGCACCTTGGAGAATATGGGATATCCAGTCACGCGAAGATGCTCTTGATTATTGTGCTAAACATGGTATTGAAGCACCAATGAAAAAAGAAGATAGTTATAGTAGAGACCGTAACTTATGGCATCTCAGCCATGAAGGTCTTGACCTTGAATTACCTGAAAATGAACCTGACTATGATAACCTTCTTCAGATGACAGTAACACCTGAAAAGGCTCCTGATGAACCTACATATATTGAATTAGAATTTGACAAAGGAACTCCTGTTAAGTTAAACGGAGAAGAAATGAATTGTACCAGCATCCTTACTAAACTTAATGAAATCGGTGGAAAAAATGGTATAGGATTAATTGATATAGTTGAAAACCGTATTGTTGGTATGAAATCAAGAGGAGTTTATGAGACTCCTGGCGGAGCTATCTTATATTATGCTCATAAAGAACTTGAATATCTATGCTTGGATAAACAAACTTTAGCTTACAAAGATACTCTATCAATCAAATTTGCTGAATTAGTTTATAGTGGAGAATGGTTTACACCACTTCGTGAAGCCTTATCAGCTTTTGTTGATTCTACTCAAGAAACTGTTACAGGTAAAGTTAAGTTAAAATTATACAAAGGAAATATTATTTCAGCTGGTTCTAGTTCTCCTTATTCATTATATAATGAGAGTATTGCTAGTTTTACAACTGGTGAATTATATAATCACAAAGATGCTGAAGGATTCATTAACCTATTCGGACTTCCACTAAAAGTTAGAGCTATGATGTTTAATAATATCAATTCCAATAAATAATATTTATATAAATCCTAATAATTTTTAAGGAGGGATGTATAATGAAACTTTGGGGCGGACGATTTGAAAAAGCTACTAATGTTATGGTAGATGATTTTAATTCATCTATCCGTTTTGATAAAAGATTATACAAGCAAGATATAAATGGCAGTATAGCCCATGTTACAATGCTAGGCAGACAAGATATCATTCCACAAGAAGATGCTGATGTGATTAAGAAGGGACTTGAAGAACTTCTATTGGATATAGAAAATAACAAAGTTGCTTTTGACATAGAAGCTGAAGATATTCACATGAATATTGAAAAACTTTTGATTGAGAAAATTGGTATCGTTGGTAAAAAACTTCATACAGGAAGAAGCAGAAACGATCAAGTTACCCTTGATATGCGTATGTACCTGAAAGAAGAAATCATAGACATAAAAAAATTAGTCATAAATCTATTACAAGTTTTATTGGATATAGCTAAAAATAATACTGATACTATTATGCCAGGATATACTCATCTTCAAAAGGCTCAGCCAATAACTTTTGCTCATCATGTAATGGCATATTTTGAGATGTTAAAACGTGATATAGGAAGACTTGATGATACTTATAAAAGAACCAATTCTCTTCCACTAGGAGCAGGAGCATTAGCTACCACTACATATCCTCTTGATAGAGAATACGTAGCTGAGTTACTTGATTTTGATAGTGTATGCCTTAATAGTATTGATGCTGTTTCAGATAGGGATTATTGTATAGAACTAATCAACTCCCTATCCATGTTGATGATGCATTTAAGCAGATTTTCTGAGGAAATCATTTTATGGTGTTCTAATGAATTTCAATTCATTGAATTAGATGATGCCTATAGTACTGGAAGTAGTATTATGCCTCAAAAGAAAAATCCAGATATCGCTGAACTAGTAAGAGGCAAAACAGGCAGAGTCTATGGTTCTCTAATTGGTCTACTTACAACAATAAAATCATTACCTCTTGCATATAATAAAGATATGCAGGAAGATAAGGAAGCAACTTTTGATGCTATTGATACAGTAAAGATGTGTCTTCCTATCTTTACTGATATGCTTAAAACAATGAAAATCAACAAAGAAAAGATGTATGATGGTGCTGGCGGAGGTTTTACTAACGCTACAGATGCAGCAGATTATCTGGTTAAAAAGAATCTGCCATTTAGAGATGCCCATGCAGTAATTGGTAAATTAGTTCTATATTGTGTAAACAACAATAAAAACCTTGAAGATATGACTTTAGATGAATATAAAAGTGTTTCCCCTATCTTTGAAGATGACATATATGAAGCAATATCTTTAGAAACTTGTGTCAATAAGAGAAATGTAATCGGTGGTCCATCAAAAGAAATGATGTGTAAAGTTATAAATATGAACCAAAAATATTTAGCTACTGTTTTGGAAACAATTGATTAGTACTATTATGAAAGTTTACTTTTAAAAGTTTCTTTCTGTATAGCTAATAATATATAATTTTTCTCCTTTTGAAAGGGGCTTTCAAACCATAATATATTATGGATGAACAGCCCCTGCCTTTTTTAAATCTTTCAAGAACAATAGATAACAACCTGCTGTAGTTCGTTGTGCTAATGGTAATGTATATAAAGTCTTGTTATAATATCTTAATTTGGTACTAGGAATATCTTTTACCTTTTTCTCTATCCTAATAGCTCTCTTTGCATTATATCTTATATATTTCTCTGGTGAATCCAATAAAATAGGTGGTTTTGTGGCAATATACTCTTTTACTAAATCATGAGTATACTTTACATAATTTTCAAATTGTCTATGTTTGTTTAGCAATCTGATCTGAACATGCTGACTTATAGTAAGGTCTTGAATTATATGAACGCAAGCACCTAAATAAAACATAGACTTACTTCTATTACCTTCTTTCCATAGTTTAAGAGCCTTGTCATAATAATCTTTTGTCACTGCCAGAGAATGACTATGTCCGAATAACCCTCTTTCTATGTTAGGGTTATAAAAGTGTGCAATACTTCTGAAATCTTGATCTGCCCAGACAGACCCTTCATTAATATCATCTAGATAATCACGAAACAAATCATATTCATCTTCGTAGTTATATCTTTTTAACAATTGTAATCCGTGATAATTATTGAATTTATGAACTTCACAATCTGTTGATATGAATATTTTTTTGATTGGATTGATTATCTTTAAAAATCTTCTTAAAGATTTACCGTAATATTTTTCAAATCTTTTTCCCATTGGCATTCCTTCTTTGTCATCACTTATGTCATCTAAGATTATTATACCCAATATCAAGATACCTATTTATTTTATTTAGCAAAAATTAATTATGCGATAATAGAACTCCTAATATCATTCCCAATATAATTGAGATAGTTATTGATCTGCCTTTCCATTGATTCATTGATTTTACTATTATTTCTCCTGTTGTTACATAGAGCATGATACCACCTGCAATACCTAATGATATGGAAATACATTCCGGAGATATCTGACTAAGTGATAATCCTATAATTGCTCCAATACCCATGGACAAACTTATAAAACTTACGATTAATAGTATATAAAACATTCTGACTTTGCTTTTTATAAGTGGCATAGCTATAATCATACCTTCAGGGATGTTATGTACTAATATTGCAAAAGCAAACCTTAATCCTTCTCTATCAGAAATACCTATCATTGAACCAATAGCAATACCTTCTGGTATATTATGTATCATAAATGCAATAGATAACAGGATGGCACTTTTAATATATCTATTTTCTGTGTCTTTTTGAATTTTTTTGCTCTTATCAAGATAATCTTCCAGTACTATAACAAATATTATACCTATTCCAATACCTATCAGACCAATGTTCAAGCCTCCTATCTCAAATGCTTTTGGTAATAATTCAAATGAGACAATAGCCAACATTAATCCTGCTGTAAAAGCAAGCATGACACCTTCAAACCTTTTACCTCTATCAGATATTCTATAAGTCATGATTACCCCTAATGAAAGACCAATTAATCCAGTTAGAAAGCTAACTAAAAAAGACAAACTATTACCCATATATAATCACCTCTTTTAATGTATATATGATAGAAGTTATATAAGTATGAATTAATTAATTAAGGTAAAAATTTCTTTGTCAGTATTCTCTAATGTATATTTAATTAATCTTTAATTTTTCTCTTACTTGTACTTAATGTACATAGTATAAAATGTCATTATGATGTAAATAAGGAGGAAATATAGTGAAAAAAGGTTTACTGTTATTAGTTACGATGATTGGAGTATATGCAACAATACATCATAAGTTCATAAGCAAAAAAGGTTCATATTGCCAATCTAGGTAATATGAACCTTCTTTCATTTATTCTTTTTGTAAAAAAACCATTCTATTAGGCTTATTATCAAATATAGTATTATCATACTAATACCAATAGTCAATAACCAGTTATTGTTACTAACTGGACAAACCCCATCTGGAAGTTTACTTCTTTCATAGTAAGTTTTCCCTAATGCAAATATAGATGTTCCTACAGCAATATAAAATATAATGTTAGATAATATACGCAGCTTCTTGTTCATAGGATAACCACCTTACGTATAATATTTGATATGTTTATTATACACTAAAAAAGTACTATTTAATAACAATATCGTTGAAAATTTATTTTAATCTTCTTTGTTCTTTTTCTTTATAGAAAGATAAAGCATATTCTTTGAGTAGCTTAATGTTTCTTGAATGATATTTTTTGTTAAATCATCTATTGCATGTCCTCGGAACTTAATTGTCTTGGTATTCTCTACCTCTTTGACAAGATCTTCTAACTTTTTTCCAATTGTCAATCCGTTATTTGCTTTTGACATATCAAATTTATTGTCATTACCTAATAAGTAATCTATTGTTACTTTAAAATATTTTGATAATGCTATTAACGTTTCATAGTCCGGCTGCTTACCTTTAGTTTCATAGCCTCCTACTGTAGCTCTACTCACACCAAGGTAATCACCTATTTCTTTTTGTGTTAGATTATTTGCTAATCTTAATTCCTTTAGAATACTGCCAAAGTTGTTCACGATTTCACCTCTTTTAAGTAATCATAATATGAATGCAAGTGATAGTAAATAATATGCGTCTATAATACTCATTATCAGTTTGACAAAGAGCCTAATAGGCGCTATAATATTATTAACAGCTTTTTATAAAATATTCTGACTAAACATTAACTTATGTAAAATAATTAATTAAGGATGAAATATTATGAATAAGTTAGTTCTATTACTAATAGGGATTTGTATAGGAATTATGCTAAGTTTTATCTATGATAGAGTTAGTTTTTATATAGGTAAAAAAAGAGTATGGAGAAAAATAAAAACAGATTTATTAGTTAATCATTATCTTGATAGGTATTGATTTGAATGACTTACACAAAATTAATTAGGGGGTTTTTCAATGGATAAAATTGGTGAACGATTGGAGACAGCTATTCTGAAATTACAGATTACTAAAAAAGAATTTGCCCATTCAATAGACTATTCTCCTGGTAATGTTACTGACTGGATAAAAGGCAGATATAAGCCATCTGCTAAGGCTCTTATCAATATGGAAAATGTATATAATATTTCTCAAAAATGGTTATTGTATGGTGACGGTGATATATTCGTGATTAAGAATGCATCTCCATCAAATAATGATGAAGTAACTACAGATGAATTTGATCTATTGAACGATTATCGTAATTTAGACGATTATCAAAAAGGTAAAGTCAGAGGATATATAGATGGATTAATGGATAAATCATTATTAAGTAAATCACATAAGAGCATATTCAATAATAGGTGTTAATGTTGAGAAACAATATACTTCATATTTACTTTCATTCCTTTCGCTCAGGCTAAGTTTTACTTTGATCTCTGCTATAATAATTAAAAATATAACCAGAATACTATGGTCCGCTGGATATTTTATATATATTTCTCTTAATATAAGAAATAATGCCGATATATAATATAACAATAACATTATTTTAATAAGCTACAAATATATAATATACGAAGAGAGGTGAATTATAAAATTATTTAATTTTATAATGAGAGGAATTTTTTAATATTGGTAGTTTATCAAACTTATATTTGACATTTATTTGGAGGAAATACATATGAAAAAAGAAAATAATAAGAACAAATTAACTAAAAACTCTAGCCATAGTTTAGCAAATAAAATATTGCTTATTATTATATCACTTCTTATTATTACCTTTGTAACAACAGGAATAATTATCAACAACAAAATCCATAATATCACAGAAAAACTAATAAAGCAAGAAATAAGCAGTCAAGCAAAAAGTATAGGATTAGAAATTAATAATTTTTTTCACGAAAAAGCATTAATTGTTGAGACAATGTCTAACACTAATAGCATTATTGAATATATAAAAGAAACCGAGAATTTAACTAATAGAAATCAAGCAAAAAGTGTTAACAGTTATTCTTCAGTTTTAAAAACATTGCAGAACATTAAACAATCGGATGAAGATTTAGGATTAGTATATATTGGACTAGAAGCTAACAATAACTTCGTTTCAAATGATAAAAACTTCCAGGTCAGCGAAGATTTTTCATTATTTGAAAGAGATTGGTATACAGGTCCAATAAAGAGTAAAAAAACTTATTTTACTTCTCCCTATATAGATATAGTCACTGGAAAATTAGTAATAAGTATCGGCAATCCAATTTTTGATAATACCAAATCCATTGGTGCGACAGCTATTGATGTATCTCTTGACAAACTTTCTGAAATTATATCAAAATATAAAATTGGTAATAATAGTTATCCTGTATTAATTGATTCAAATGGTCTAGTTATTTATCATCCAGATAGTTCTTTTATAAATACGCACTTGGGTGAAAATTCAGAAGAATTAGGTCATATTGTTGAAAATATGCTTGCTGGTAAAAATGATATAGACGAATATAAATATAATAATATAGATAATATCATAGCTTATTATCCAATCACTAGTAATAATTGGTCTGTGGCTATGGTAATAGAAAAAAGCTATGTAACTAACTATACTAACAGCATTCGTAATATAATAATTATTATTTACATTATTGTCTGTATTCTTATTTCAACTGTTATATTTATAATCATTAAAAAGTCACTAAAATATATTCCTAACATATTGAATGGTTTAAACGATGTATCAAATGGTAATCTGCGTATTCAATTAAACAATAAATCCAATGATGAAATAGGTCAAATCGTCTCAAATTTTAATATAATGGTATCAAAGATAAAAAGCTTAGTATTAAATTCACATGATATAAGTCAAAAAGTAGGCCATTCTTCTAGTAATCTAGCATCTATATCAGAGGAAGTTAGTAATTCATCAGAAGAAATTTCTAAAACCATTGACGAAATTGCAAGAGGAATGAGTGAGCAAGCGGCTGATACCGATAATGGAGCTCGGTTAGCTCTTAGCCTAGGCGATACCATTGATAAACTTGCTGCTGATAGTAAGGATATGATTGAAAAAGCCCAACATGCTGTTACTTCTAATGAACAAGGTATAAAAGCAGTTGAAGAATTAAAGGAAAAAACTGAGCTTAATAACAATGCTATCGACAAAATAAAGAATGCCATAAATAATCTTGAACACAAATCAAATGATATTGGTAGTATACTTAATACTATAAGTTCCATTGCTGAACAAACAAATTTATTATCACTAAATGCATCAATAGAAGCAGCTAGAGCTGGCGAATATGGGAAAGGATTTGCAGTTGTTGCTAACGAGATAAGACAATTAGCTGAGGGTTCTCAGAATGCTGCTGAAGAAATACAAGTTATTGTAACAAATTTGCAAGATGAAAGTAGCACTTCTGTACTTTTAATGAAGGAAGTTAACGAAAGAACAGTCATTCAATCTCAAGCAGTACAAGAAGTTAATCATTCTTTTCAACATATTAATCATGCAATGGAAGATATTAAAGTACGAATAGACAGTATTACAGAAATAGTATCTGATATAACTGTATCCAAAGATAAAATTATTGATTCTATTCAAAACATTTCAGCAGTATCTGAAGAAACAGCAGCTTCTACTCAAGAAATAAGTTCATCTGTTCAAGAACAGTTTAATGCAATTGATGAAGTTGCTAATTCAGCAATTTCATTAAATGAACTTATTGATAATCTAAATAAGGAAATTTCTAAATTTCAATTATAGTAAATTTGTTTTCTAGATTAAGTTTTTAGATATGGGTAAAGTAAAATATACTGTACCCATATCTTTTATTTAAATAATAGTTTCAAGAAGATATTGTAGTAATTAATGGTTATTTACATCTAGATTTCGATCAACTCTTGTTAAGGTTCAACTGGTATACTCTCCCACATCAACCGTTACTTGTTTTATTTCAATACAACTCTT
>NZ_BTPU01000048.1:0-994 GCF_036985595.1 Vallitalea maricola
AATATCTTGATATAATGTATTAATCATAATGAATTATCTATCTATATTTCACCTTCCAGTTTATTAAGATTAAGTATTTCTATTATATTGTTATCATACTTTATCAAGCCATCTTTTTTCATATTAATCATTTCATTGGATAAAGCAGGTCTAGTTACCCCTAGTGTCTCTGCCATTTCTTTCCTAGAAATAGATACTCTAATTAATAGACTTTTTTGATTATCATATTCTCTTAACAAATAATTCACAACCTTTTTTCTGATAGTACTGTAATTAATCATCTTTATCTTATCACTAAGAAACACTAATTGATTGGAAATTATCTTCAGAAAATTACTTAAGATTAATTTATTTGCAAAACATAGGGTGACAATATCTTGATGGGATATAAAGATTATTGTGGTATCCACGCCAGCAATAAGGGTACTTGGATAACATGTTGAATCTGAAAAAACCAGTGCAAATCCAAGAAGGTTACCCGATAACATTTGTTTTACATTCATTTGTTTTCCGTCTTGATATAACTTATTGATTGTTAAAGTGCCAGATAAAACAATCCCTACGTCTTTCGCTTCTTCACCTTCTAAAGCAATTATTTCATCTTTACCATATTCTTTAATATTATAATTGATATCTTGTAATAAATCCTCTATCTCCTGTATGGTAAATCCATTAAATAACTCACAGCCAGCTAATCGCTTTATAATATTTTCCATAACAATTACCTCCCAATCAAAATACTTTTATTACTAATAAAACAATTACAAAACACATAGTTTACATAATTGTTTTATGGTCAACCCACAACTATAATAAATAATCTATAATAATTATCAATTAATAATGATTACTAAGCAAACTACAAAATACATTTCTTAGTTAACATAATATATTTATGGTCAACTAGATATTGAATTATTATTAGATATTTTATCATTATCTTTAATATTCTAATTTTTCTATTTCATCAAACATTCTGTTTTTATTGATAATT
>NZ_BTPU01000049.1:0-34022 GCF_036985595.1 Vallitalea maricola
CTAAAACCTTTTAATGTTTGTAACTGATCACAAACATTATCACGTGTAATTTCATCACAATTTTTCATTGCTTCCGCTAACATATAAACTGCATCATAAGCACAAGCTGAGTGAACATTTAATGTATAGCCTACTTTTTTCTCAAATTTTTCCTTAAATTCAGAACCCTTTTTATCATCATCTGTTGCAAAGAAAGGGGTTGAAGTTAAAAATCCTTCTACATTTTCTCCACCTAAATCAATAATTTGTTCTGAAGCACCTGGTCCTAATGCTGTAACTTTTACATCCCATCCCATCTGCTTAATTTGATTAGATATAATTGCACATTCATTATAGAATGTTACTAAACATATTGTGTCTGGGTTAGCTTGCTGAACCTTTGTAAGCACTCCTGTAAAATCCTTTTCACCATCAACATGATTTTCTTCAGCAACAATATTTATACCTTCTTTTGCTGCTTGTTCAGTAAGATATTGTCTTGCAGCCACACCCCAATCATTATTAAGATAAATTATCCCAACATTTTTAGCACCAAGATATTTACCTAACAAATATTTTGCAACAAATGGACCTTCCGCATCCTGACGTCCCATTATGCCAAACATATATTTATTCATCCCAGCATAATTTGGATTTGAAGCTGTAGGTGATAATTGGAGTAATCCTGCTTCTTCATATATAGGAGCAGTTGCCATAGAGCATGTACTTGAGAAATCACCAACAACCGCCATTATTTCTTTATCATCAGAGAATTGACGAGCAATTGCTGTTGCTTCTTTTGCATCTCCTTTTGAATCCATAATACTAAGTTCTAATTTTTTACCATTAACTCCTCCTGCTGCATTAATTTCTTCAACAGCCATTGTTGTTGCAACTTTAAACCCAATTCCATATTCAGCATAATTTCCTGTAATGGGAGCTGCAACACCTATTTTAATCGTTTCTTTTTCTGTAGCTGTAGAATTGTCGTTAGTTTTGTTATCTGATTCTGATCCACATCCTGCTAAAAACATAGATACCAAAGAAACACACATAATCATAACTAATAATTTTCTTTTCATAATAAAATACCCCTTTGCTTTTTATTTTTTTAAATACCTAAATCACATTTATATAGACATTTCCTTTTCAAACATAATGTCAGTTATTGATTGATTGACAATCATATATATATCTTTTGATATTTTCTCTAAATTCTCCAATGATTTTTCTAAACTTTTTCCAATAACTCCATCTGTAGGCTGAATAGCAATATCTTTCATAGCAAGATATGCTGATTGTTCAGCAGCTTGTAATGCAGTTGCAACTTTTAAAGCACAGCCTGTTTTAGCACCATCACATAACATTCCTGTAATATTCCCTAACATATTCTTAATTGTATATTCTACCTGTTGTTTGTTTCCTCCCAAAAGATAAACCATTCCAGCACTTGCTCCCATCGCTGCAGTAGTTGCTCCACAAATTACAGACACTCTTCCTACATACCTTTTAATATATATTGATACTAGATTACTCAAAGCTACGGCACGTATCTGTGTCTCTTTATTAACTCCCAGATATTTTGCTGCCGCAACAACACTCATTGTAGCTGTTATCCCCTGATTTCCACTTCCAGAATTACTCATTACTGATGTGGGAGACCCAGACATACGAGCATCTGCTCCTGCTGAAGCATAACAAATTGCCATATTTGCCATATTCTTTTCTTTGATACCTTTTTCCATATTTTCCATTAGTGTTTTGCCTACTTGTAACCCAACTTCATTTTCTAACCCTACTCTTGCAATTTCACTATTTAATTCAATGGTTTTCTTTACATGTACCAAATCGGTCTCTACATCTGCTGTCTTAATAAACTCCCAAATATCATTTAAATCATACTTATTCTCAATATGTTCTTCATTATCTTGCTCTACTGACTTCATTTTATCTATTATTATTTCACCGTTTTTTTCAACATAAACCAAGTTATTATAATCATCTTTAACTATGGCTTTTGCTGTACCAGAATCCGTTTCAACTTCCACTTCAACATATAAAATAGCATTATTATCCGTTTGTTTTACATTAATCATTCCAGCATTAATAATCTTTTCTGCATTATCTACATCTTTACTTTCTAGATTTTCAAGTACTTGTAATTGTTTCTCTGGATCCCCACATACAACACCTAAAGCAGCAGCCATTGCAATTCCACATTTTGTTGTCCCTGGAATAATAACAGATGTTGCATTTTTTAATACTGCTAAAGATAAACTAACAGTTATCCTTTTTAATTCCTTTCCTCCAGCATATTTATTTGCAATTGCCGATACATATGATATTGATACGGGATCGGTACAACCTAATGCAACGACCATCTCCTGTTGCATCAGTTTTACAAATTTTGTTTTCTGCATCTCATTCCTCCATTCAATATTAATCTGTCTTGCAATATATATTTTATCAAGTTTTATATACAATACACAATAGATAGAAGTTTGATAGTGTGGACATTATTTATTTTAAACTACTTTTTTTCGTATTTCTCTTCTCTTTTTAAAATTATCACCTGTTTTATCCCTTTATCAGCTAAATGATTGGTCATTTTGCCCATTCATTTTTCATCTTTGATAAGAAAGATTTCAAGATAAATAACATTTTATATTACAAAAAAAAGAGCATGTAGCTCTTCTTCAATCAATATACTCCCCTATCCATTATTTTTCATTTCATCAATACATTTAACAACTTTCTTTTGATATCCAGTAGGCGTATAACCAGTATAAGTTCTAAATATTCTTGAAAAATACCTAACATCATCATATCCCACTTTATTTGATACATCATATACTTTTAAAGAAGTATCCTCAAGTAGTTTTTTTGCCTTTTTAACTCTCAATTCATTTAGATATTTAATAAAATTAATACCTACTTGTTCTTTAAATTTTGTAGACATATAACTAGGAGAAGTGTTATAATGATTTGCAATCAAATTGAGAGATATATTGTTATCAGTATATCTTTTATTAACATATTTTAATACTGATCGTATCAATGGTGAAACATTATTATTTTCCATTCTATTAAGTGCTGAATCAGCTGTCTTCAATGTTTCTATTACATATTTTTTCATATCATCAACATTCTTTAATCGTGCGATATAGGTTATAGGATCTTTCTCTAGCAGTTTTTTTGATTCAACTTTACCAAGCACAAGTTCTGACGTATTTAACGCAACCTCAATACAATATCTTGCAATAAAATTTCTTGATACTTTATCATCAATCAACTTTTGAAAAGCAACCATAAACATTTTTATTGCATCTTCTATTTCAGCTACTTCTATTTTAGACATGATTTGTTGCTGATTATTGACTACATTATTTCTACTAGTATTTGAAAATAGCACCCACTCATCCTTATCCAATATTGGAAAAAACACATTCTGATCATTTTGATTTATTTTTTCCATTACCCCGCTAAGTGCTTTATCCAACTGCTCAAAATTCAAAGGCTTTAAAATATAATCCTGTACAATATCTGTCCGTAATGCGGTCTGGGCAAATTTAAAATCATCATAACCACTAATTAAAACTACCAAAGGTTTTTCCTTTAAATCAGATAAACAAGAGATAAGTTCAATTCCATCTAATTCTGGCATATAAATATCTGTAATAACTAAATCAACATTACCATTATTAACAATATCAAGTGCCATATTACCACTCTCAGCAGTTCCAATAACATTCATATTATACTTTTCCCAATCTACATATTTCTGCAATCCTTCTCTTACAATTTTCTCATCATCCACAATCAACACATTAATCTTCATCAGTATGCTCATCCCTTTGTAATAGATTAGTCGATATTATTATTTTGGCAACTGTCCTTCCGTTCTCAATATAAATATTTACTCTACTTTTTTTTCCATATTTTTTTATTAATCTATCATTAACATTCCTTAATCCATAATGTTTGGATTTTTCATCTGCTTTTAAATTTAATATTTTTTTAATTCTTTCTAAATCGACTTTATTTCCATCATTAATAACTCTTATTACTAAATCACCATCTTTTTTTTCACCAATAATATCTATACGCATATAATCAGTGTTACTTCTTTTTATTAATCCATATTTTATAGCATTCTCAACAAGTGGTTGAATAATAAGTTTTATAATTTTATAATCCAAAACATCTTCATCAAATTTGATTGATACAGTAAATTTATTCTCATATCTAATCTCCTGTATTGCTAAATAATTACGAATCTGTTCTAATTCATTTCTAACTAAAATATGATTATCTCCTCCATTTAATGAATGTCGCATCATATTCGCAAGACTCATTACCATACACCTTATGTCTTCTGCTTTATAAGGCATCGCCATCCAAGCAATGGAATCCAGTGTATTATATAAAAAATGAGGATTGATCTGTTGCTGCAACGCACAAAGTTCGGCTTCCTTTTCCTTTATTTTAGCAAGATATACTTCTTGAATAAGAGTATCTATTCTTCTAATCATATAATTAAATTGTCTGTATAATTGCTTTGTTTCCTCTGGATAGCGTTTTCCAATAATAAGCATTTGAAACTTATTCTTTTCTACATTATGCATTTCATCAGATAATTTTTTTATAGGATTTGTTATCCAATAAGAAAAATATATTGACACTATCGTTAAAAAAAACACAGTAACAATTCCAACAATAAAAAAAGTATATAAAATATCCTTACCTTTTTCCATAACTTTATTTTTAGGCAATACCCCTATCATCTTCCAGCCCATCCCATTTATTAACTTGTTAATAATCACATTTCCATCTTTAATCCACCACCCATTTTCCTTATATAATAAATCTTCTTTTTCCAAATAATAATAATCCCCATAAGGAATAACAATATTACCCAAGTCATCAACAAGATATGGCATCTGATTATTTGCAAGTTTTGTATCATAAAACAACGAAAATAAAACATCTGTGTTAATATATACAGCCACAATAGCTGTCTGCTGCCAATACTCTATACTCCTCATAACCATCGACAATCTTATAAATGATTTCTTTTCATATTCAGCTTTTTCAATTAAAACAGCACCATTTTTTTTAATTGTTGACTCCATCCATAATAAGAATTCTGCTTTCATATACTCATTTTCTTCATTGTTATATCTATACACATCTCGTCCATCATAAGGTATTATCTCTATATATGTTCCATTCTTTTGTAATTTACTTTTATAATTAGAACTATTTTCTATATACTTTTCTAAATCTCGAATATCTCTATACCCAGTAACAAATTTATTACATTCTTCCTGAATTACACTATCTATGGCAATATCTAGCAGAGTATCCTTATTCTCTTTCACAAGTTGAAATAATAAATCGGCCCCATTATTTAATATTAATTCATTTGAATAAATATACTGTTCTTTAACTGTATTCTGTAGAACATCAAAAACAACTGTACCAGTAACTAATAATGCCATAACTATAATTAATATATAAGTAGTTAGCAGTCTTATAAGTAACAATTTTGTTCACTCCCTATTGAAAATTCAACATTCTTCACTCACAAAAGAACATAATATTTCTTTATAACTGACAATAATAGTTCAAAAATACTTTAATATTTTTTATAATTGAATAAAATAATAAAACCCTAATATCAGTTTTGGAACAAAATACAACTAAAAGGATATGCATAAATATTTATTAACTCAATTATACCAAACAAATGAATTAATATACAATTCTTTTTAATAAATAGGTTATTGTTAATTTATTGAAATAAAAGGATGAAAAATCAGTTTGGGATATAACAAGAATTATATCATTCATTTTATCACATTTTTCGACACTTTTGTATCTATTTTTTTAATTTTCATTATCCAGCCTTTAGCTACAAGCTTTTCTTAACTATAAAATTCAGTTAAAATACATATTTATTAACTATTAAAGATCATTAATATTTAATTTGCTCATTTCTTCATCAATTAATTTTTTATCAATTCTTTCAAATAATTTATAAAAAGTATCTACATTTTTTCCACTCTTAACCCTCTTTAATTGCCATTTATCACTAACACCCAGCCATTTTATAACCTTATTAGATGAAAAAGGGATGAATGGTTCTAATAATACTGCTGTATTAGCTATAATCTGTACACAATTGTATATTGTTTTTTTACAATCTTTTACATCTGTAATTCTAGTTTCCCAAGGTTTTTTTGTATCAAAATATTTATTAGCTTTTCTAAGCAGATTAAAAATTTCTTCTAGTCCAGCTCGTAGATTCCCTATTTCAATACTTTTTCCCACAAATTCATATAGATTATTTAATGATTCTTCTATATTTTCTTCCATACATCCATTGGGTATTTTATTATTGAAATATTTTTCTATAAAAACAATTGTACGATTAATGAAATTACCATAAGTACCTAATAATTCTCCATTATGACGATTAATCAACTCCCTGAAGGAAAAATCTGTATCTCTTTTTTCTGGACCATTTGCTATAAGAAAATATCTTATTGTATCTGGATCATAACGATTAATTATATCTTTTATCCAAACAGCATAATCTTTACTAGTTGATATTTTCTTATGTTCCAGCGTCAAGTACTCACTTGAGATAATTCTATCTGGAAGATGATAATTTTCTCCATTGGCTAGTAACAATGATGGAAGTATTATAGTATGAAATGGTATGTTATCTTTTCCATGCACATAATAATGTAGAGCATCTTCGTTTTTCCAATAGTCATTAAAATCTTGATTTTTTCTTGTGGCTACGGTACTGGAAGATAAATAACCAAGTACATTCTCAGCCCATATATATATTTTTTTGTCGCTATAACTTTCTTTTGGAACTTCAATCCCCCACTTCAAATCACGTGTTAAAGCTTTATCTCTAAGACCTTCATCTAAATAACGATTAGTAAAATCTATAGCATTTTTTCTCCAATATCTGGACTCATCCACTAGCTTCCTTAAGTCTGCTTCATAATCTGATAATCTGAGATATAGATGTGTGGATTCTTTAAAACCTATTTTTTGACCACATAATGCACATCTACCGTCAATCAATAATTCTGGTTCAAGTACTCTTCCACAAGCATCACATTGGTCACCTCGGGTAATTTCTCCACATTCAGGACACTTACCTTCAACAAATCTATCTGGTAGATATTCTTTACAATCAGCACAATATGCTTGTTGTACTTTCTTTTCAATAACACTTTTACTTTTATATAATTTTCTATGAAAATCTTTGACGAAATTATTATGTTCATTACTTATTGTTTTACCATAATAATCATATGAGAATCCTAAGGCATTAAAGCAATCCACAAATTCTTTATGATAAAATTCAGCTATTTCCAGTGGTAATTTACCTTCTTTTTTTGCTTTAATAGTAATTGGAGTCCCATAACAATCACTTCCTGAAACATAACATACATCATCACCTTTTTGTCTATAATATCTTGCAATGACGTCACCTGATATAAGTGAAGCCACATGTCCTATGTGTAACGAACCATTTGCATAAACCCAAGCACCACTAATTATTACATTCATTTTATTACCTCTTTCTATTTTCATATTATTAACTATCAACCATGTACATAATATTCAATTATTAAATTTGTCAGAGTAAATAAATAAAGCACTCACCTCCCGGAAATATTATTTCCGGGGACGAGTGCTTAAAATGCATCATCGTGGTACCACCCCAGTTTATCTGTATTTCACAATACAGATCTCATCAAGTACGCCTAGGGAATGACCTAAGTTATACTCTATCGCTATAACGGGCGATCCCGTCGCAGCCTAAACCAATGCATCGGTGCGCAACTCCAAGACCATGTTCAATAAGTTCATAAATCCCCACTCTCACCTATATGGGTTCTCTGTAAAATAATCCATTACCTACTCTTCTTTTCTAAGTCTTTCAGGGTATTAAGTTATAATCTATTATATTATTATTTTAATAAATGTCAATAATTATTATATTTTATTGTAAAGTATATGTTAAATTAATATATATTTGTTATTTTATATTTACAAACTAATTAATTATATGATAATATAAATTTGCTATTATAATAATTACTATAATTAATCATACTACTAAAAATAAAAGGGTGATGTCAATGAATGTAAAAACTGTAACAATAACTATATTAATACTAGATTCTAATTCGTTAAAGGATAAGCGTAGCGTTATAAAAAGTATTATCCATAAAACTCATAACAAATTCAATGTTAGTATTGCCGAAGTTAAAGATAATGATATCCTCAACCAAGGTGTACTAGGTTTATCAATCGTTAGCAGTAATACTCAAACTACTGAGCAGATTTTCTATAGTATTATTGATTTTATTGAAGACGATTATCCTGTTGAAATTGTTGAAATCTCTGATTACTAATATTTTAGCTAATATTATACATATTTATTTTATTAAATCTTCACCTATTTCCTTAAGTGATGGATAAACAAAATCAGCATTTATATCTGATTTTTCATAATCAGTTTTACTTGTTTCTCCAGATAAAACTACTACAGTAGCAATATCAGCATTAATACCTGTTTTGATATCAGTATATAACCTATCCCCAACCATAGCAATTTCTTGCCTGTTGTAACCATATTTATCGCAAATAACATTAATAATATCAGCATTTGGTTTTCCAATTACATGAGGTCTTATACCCGTTGAAGCAGCAATAAAATCTATCATTGCACCTGCATCTGGCATGAATTTTCCTCCCTCAAGAGGGCAATTATAATCAGGATGTGTAGCAATATACGTTATTCCATCTCTAATATAATCACATGCTACCCATAATTTTTCATATGTAAGGGTAGTATCAAACCCTAACACAACATAATCTGGAGATTCATTTCTTCCATTAACCAACTGAAAACCTGAATTAGTGAATTCTTCCTCTAGAAGAGGTGTACCGAGTAAAAATACCTTTGCTCCCGGTTTATCATTCTTTAAATATATTGTTGTAGCTTCTCCAGAAGTAAACACTTTGTCAGGTTCTACGTCGCAACCTAATCTCTTTAATTTTTCTACATATGCCATTCTATTCTTGGATGAATTATTAGTTAAAAAAAGGAAGTCTTTATCCTGCTTCTCAAGAATTTTCAAGAAATCCATGGAACCATCAATTAATTCATCACCTAAATAAAAAGTACCATCCATATCTAATAAGAAACATTTTATTTTATGTAAGTCTCTCATCTACAGTCACCATCCTTTTAACTGAATTAAAAACGTTTCATATGTCAAGTTCATGACAAAGGAAACGTCCCCATGTCTTTAAGTTAGTCTTATTATTTTAACTTGGTCTTTTATTATTTTTATTTCAAGTAATATACAATCTTCATCCTTTTGTATATCAATAGTTTCTTCTGTCATTATGTCAATGGCTTTATAGTATTGTCTATTTGTTTTCATAGAAATTCTAACATATTTTTCCCCATTTATAAAGAATCCTGAATGTTTTTTATTGACATAGTTAGTTATAATCAGATATTCTTCTTTTTCATTACCCAAATAGTGTACATCAATTTCTTTAACACTTCTATTTGTGTAATCTACACTAATCTTAGGACTTAACCCTTTTGTTAATAGAATATCATCTATAATATCCCATAATAGATATGATTTTTCTTCTAAATAAGCCACATCTGGATGAGTAGCAAAATATACTGCTTGACCTTTTCCGTAATTATTAATTGTTACTGCGGGTTTATCATCATTGAATCTTGCCAGTATGCCAACATTCTTATCATTTATTTGTAAAACTTCCTTGTGCCAATATCCAGTATAGGTTTTCATATCATAGGAAACATTAGGATTGCTCCCTGCTTCTACTTCTGTTGCTTCAACTCCAAATACATCACTTAAGCCAAAGCAAGGTATTTTATGATTATACCATCCATACTGACCTAACATTCCACATCTAGCGGTTGCTATTAGTGTCCCGCCTTGATAAACATACTTATCCAGTCCCTTAGCTAATTCATCATCTACAACAGACATGAAAGGCATATATAATACAGGATACTTATTGACATAGCCGTCTTTTACCAAATCTTCATTTACAAATTCTACATTGTACCCTTTTTCCCAGAAGGTTGTATATGCTCCTCTTAAAGCTTTTATCAAGAAATCTTCTTGTCCCATACCATTTAGAACAATGGCATTTTCTTTAGAGATTAATATTCCGATTTCACCTTTATTGTTATTGGCTTTTACAAAAGATTTTCCATATTCATTAAGTACAGTACCTATCTTTTTGGCAGCTACTGTTCTTTCAGTTATTCCACCATCCAAATCAACGATAGCTCCCCAATGCAGAGGTTGGAAATCCCATTCACGCCATCCTTGATATAATGTCAATTTCGCATCATGTCCTACTGCTTCAAATACATTTCTTATTAGATCAAAGCCTTTTACATTTCTACTTGGACCTAATACCCAGCCATTAATAGGACCGCTTTCAGTCTCTAGCAACCAGTAATTTTTACCTAATGGTTTTGAAGTACTTTTTGCCATATCCAAAAACATAGATGAAAATTCAGGTTTCTTCTCTAGTTTATTACCACTGCCAGGGTATAAGTCATATCCAATCATATCTACAACTTTTGCCATTTCAAACTGGTCAAGAGCTGTTAAGACACCAAGAGGGTCTTGAGATTTCAAGAAGAAAATATTTGTAGTTGTCAAATGCTTGGTATCATATTTTTTTATGATATCATTCTGCCAACTAATGAATTTTACGAAATTATCCATCCAGAACAAACGAAAATCTAACCATCTAGTAACACTTGACCAACTAGTCGGTTTGGTTCTTGGAGGTTCAACTTGTTCCCATGAAGTATGGCAAGTATTGGTTGCACCCCATCTATATGCATAATTCAAATTATCCAAGGTTTCATATTTATTTTCAATCCATTTCCTAAAATTCTTCTTAGTATGGTTGCAATAGCAATATATATCTATATCCCCCTCTTTTAACGGCATAAAAGGGAAACTTACTTCATTATGAATCTGATAAGCATATAATGCTTCATGGTCTTTATATCTATCAATCAAAACAGTTAAATATCTTTCTACTTCACTTATATATCCAGGATTATCTATACATGCCCAAGTATATGAAACATTATTAGGATATTGTTCTCCATGATTATTAAGTATATTTACATCTGGATATAATTCATGTAACCAATAGGGTGGTGATGCAGTTCCAGTACCTAGCAGAATCTTTATATCATACTTGAGGCATAGGTCGAAAAATTCATCTAAGAACTCAAAATTGAATTTATCCTTCTCAGGTTCTATTCTATCCCATGTATTAAAAAGTTCAGCAGTTCTTATCATATTGATACCAGACTCTTTCATTAACTTAAGATCTCTGTCCCAATCTTCTTTATCATGCATTAATGGATAATACCCAGCTGCATAAATAAAGTCATCTCTATCCATATTAATGCCCTCCTAACAATCTATTACTTCTATTTCCATCCATTTACAAGTTTCTATTAATATATCTTTTATTTCACTATATACTATAGCATAATGATGTTCGATTCCATTAGCCATTATTGTATCAAGTACTTTGTTTATTGGTGAATCAAATCTGATATCTGCCTGATTTGCTACTAACACTCTATCTTCTTCTATGCCTTCACCTGTAGCAATGAACATCTTATATCCACCTTTAGCTTCTTTTAATTTTATCATTGTAAGTCTTCCCAGCTTCATCTTGAACTGAACTGCAAATCCCATACCTTGTTTGATAGTTGGATGTTCTGAGTACTCAGTAGTCTCTTTATCTCTTGCTAAAGATAATGGAGCAGGTCCGCAATGCCAAGCTTTTGCAACACCTTCCTCATTTATATTAACTAGATCAGCAAAGAAACAAGGCTCTTTTGTAATGAGATTCTGAATATACATTGTTGCAAGTCCTGTGATATCACCCTCACAGGATGTAGCTACTCCTATATTATTAAGTCTTGAAACAACACCACAAACACTACAGCCCATTAATTCTTGAAACTCAGGCCAACACTTAATAGTGAAACCATCAATATTATTTTTTTCTTTGTAATCTAGTATTGCCAGATATATTCTTGCTGATTTTTCCAACATTTCATTAGTTGTAGTAACTTTGGTAGCTTCTCCTACCATTACTTCTATTTCTTTTTCAACTCGTTCAGTTGAGATGTTTTTAACATCCTGAATTAATGCTGCTAGAGAATAATATACGATTTCAGGACCTATCTCATGACGAAATCTTACTTCATCAACATTGGATAGATAAAATCCTGGTACTCTTCCTCCAATAATACAGAACTTGCTTTCTTTCATCTTCATTTTTATTTCAATTGCCCTTATTGTATTTATTACCTTGTCATAAGTAGCCTCATCATCTACTTTTCCATATACATAACTATATTTCTTGTCGACTTTTTCCAAAAAACTGCCATACATATTAAGCCCACATAAAGAATTAAGTGGAAGACCATAAAACCCCTCTATAACAGGCTCTGGGAATCCCCACATCAATAGTGGTGTATGTTCAAACAATTCAACTATCTTCATCATGCAGCTGCCATATGAATATGTACCGCATTGTAAAATCAACAAATCAATATTTTTTTGTTTTAGATTAGATAATTCTAAGTAGATATCTTGTTCATCAATAAGTGTTTTACCGCAACATAAGATTTCATAATTGCTGTTATCCAGTTTTTCTAGAGATTTCTGTAAATATTCATTAGCAATATCATATCTAAAATTAGGGAATCCTACTGAAATTAAACCAATTCTCATATCTATTCCTCCTCAATATTTTTGCAAATACGGAGTTTCTTCTCAATTTCTAGCATCATATATTCTCTTGCTTGTTCTTGAGCGTGCATCATATATATGTTTTTATTACCTGTATATGCATCTACAAAACCTTTAACAAAAGCTCTATCTACTTCTGTGAAGAAATTAACTTTTCTTATTCCTTTTGAAATAGCCTTCTTTATATCAGTATCAGGTATTCCTGTACCGCCATGAAGAACCAAAGGTATACCGGCTTTTTCATATATTGCACTTAATCTATTAAAATCCAGTTTTGGTTTGGATTTATATTGTCCATGAGCATTTCCTATAGCTACAGCCAGACAATCCACACCAGTCTTGTTTACAAATATTTCTACTTTGCCAGGGTCAGTCATATAACCTTCTTCCGTACTTTCAGAAGCCTCTGCACCACCTACTTTTCCTAATTCAGCTTCTACTGTGACATTTTTTCCCTTAGCATAGTTAACAACTTTCAATGTGTTTCCTATATTAGTATCAAAATCCACTATAGAACCATCGTACATTACCGAGGTAAAACCAGCATCTATGGCTTTATAACAATCTTCAACATCAACAGCATGATCCACATGTATGGAACCCTTTATATCATAATCTCTTCCAAAAAGTTTTATCATCTCTACTATCTGAGCATAAGTTATTTTCTGAGCTTGAATTTGCATTGGTGATATCTGTAAGATAATAGATGATTCCATTTTCTGTGCTGTTTCTAATAACCCAGTTATTGTTTCCATATTACTAACGTTTATCGCTGCAACAGCTGAGTTATTAGCCTTAGCTTCCAATAAAAGCTCTTTCATAGGTAATAACTGCATATGAATCCTCCTTTATATATGAAAACCAGGGGCATCAGTTGTTTTTGACCACTGTTTCTTCATTTCTTCATCAAGATTACAGAATGCTAAAGCAATTCCACCCATTTCTTGAGTAGTAATATAATTTCCAATAGCGGGTTTATAAGTTTTAATTCCAGCTTCTGATAATATTTTTTCTACTTCATTATAGAATATCAATAATTCCATATAAGTAGTTTGTCCGCATCCATTTACTAATACAGCTACTTCGTCACCTTTTTCATATGGTTTATCTTCTATCAATTTCTTACACATGACCTTTGCAATCTCTTCTGCTGTACCAATCTTCATAGTATGTGCTGCTGCTTCTCCATGAACACCCATACCTATTTCGATTTCATCATCTGCTATCTCAAACATCTTATATCCAGTAATAGGTGAAGTACCTGGTACTGTCGCTACTGTTAATGTTCTAGTATTATCTCTAACCATCTCTGCCATTTTTACTACTTCTTCCAGGTCATGACCATCTGCAGCATATGAGCTGGTAATTTTATAGTTGAAAAGAGTTCCTGCTGTACCTCTTCTTTCAATCTCTTCACCTTTTGGTGCAGAAGCTATGTCATCATATAATATTACACCTTTGCATAATATATCATCATCCTGTGCCATATCTATTGCCATTTTTGAATTGATGACATCACCAGCATGATTAGATATCAAGACACATACGCCCTTACCATTCTCAGATGCTTCTATCGCATCATATAATGTATCTGGACTTGGAGCAGCAAATACTCCTCCATATGCATTAGCTGTTAACATGTTTTCTCCTACAAAACCTATACAGGCTGGCTCGTGGCCTGAACCATTACCAATTATTACACTTACTTTATCTTTTTCCATATTTTTTCTTATTACCACATTACTATTAGGTAATTTTTCAATCTTATCTTCATATGCTTTTACAAAACCCTCGATTGTATCACTGACAATATTATCTGGGTTATTTATGATCTTTTTAACTATCATGACATTCTCCTCCTTATTACATATCTTTCAAATATTCATAGATTGTTTTAATAAGATAACTAAAAGAAGTAGCTCCTGCATCTTGATGTCCAATAGCTTTTTCTTGTAGATATCTTGAACGACCTCTTCTAGCAATTAATGGAATAGTGCTATTAACACCCTCTTCAGCCGCTTTTACAGCTAATTCAAATCCATCTGCTAAGTCTTTTCCCTCTTCATTAGATTTCATTAGTGCTTCTACTGTAGGATGTATGGAATCTACCATGGTCTTATCTCCTACCTTAGCACCACCTAGCTCCATTACCTTTAATAATCCGTTGTTAAATCCTTCTGAGAATTCATTTAAGGATACTTCCTCTTTACCTTTACAAGCTTTTGAGATTTCCAGAAAAATGCTTCCATAAAGAGGTCCCATAGCACCACCAAGGGTTGATACTAAAGTTCTGCCAAATGTTTTGAAATAATCTCTGCAGGTTCCATTTTCTAATTCAGATACCTTTATTTTAGCGGCTTTTGCACCTCTAGCCATAGTAACACCATGGTCACCATCACCAATTACAGCATCCAGTTTGGATAACTCATCTTGCTTGTCAATATACATGTCTGCTATCTTTATCAATAATTCTTGAATTTCTTTTGCACTTAACATATTGTTCCTCCTTTAAGCTCTTTTAAATAGTTCTTTCATAAATTTTATTCCTTTTTCTGCAACTGCAATACCGCTTTCATCTATATCTCGCCATATGAAAACGTCATTGCCTACTCCGCAATTAGGCATAACAAAATTTTCTAATGTAATCCATCTATCATATTCAACTATTTCCAATCCTTCTTTTACTTGCTGCCAATTTATCTGTCCTGTACCTGGTGCCCCTCTATCATTTTCGCAGAAATGGATATGATATATTTTTTTACCACCTTTTATTAGGGCATACTTGATTGATTTCTCTTCAATGTTGGCATGAAAAGTATCAAAATGAAGTTTAACATTCTCATTACCTATTTTATCTATGAAAGCTAACCCATCTTCAACTGAATTAATTACATATGTTTCATATCTATTAATCATCTCAAGGGCAAGTACAATACCTTTTTCCTTTGCATATTCTCCTATTTTTGACAAATTTTCTATACTTCTTTTAATATTGTCTTTTCCTGCTTCTCTACTCATACAAGTACCCCAAGGTGCATATAAAACTCCTCCGAGGCAGTCTGTTTCCAGCTCATTGCATATATCTAAACATTTTTTCAAATGATTGATTCCGTTTTTATTAATAATACTATCTTCTGCTGAAATATCTCTCTGAGGATTCATACCAGTTCCACATGTACATTCTAAAGAATACTCTTTTAACAATTTTTTAGCTTTATCTACCTTAAAACTGTCTGGATCCATAAGTGGAAATTCTACTCCATCATAGCCATATTCTTTTACTTTTCTTATGTATCTAAAAATATCTTCATCCCATTCATTAGTAAAAGTAGATAAATGTATACCAAATTTCATGTTTTCACCAACTTTTCAAATTATTTGATATATACTTCGAACTTAATAATCTATACACTTATTTCAATAAGTTCAATATATTTGATATTTTAAAAATGATACACATGATAGTACATCAACCAATATATTACCATGTGTATCAAAACACTGTTACGTTATGATAAACTTATATACAAATTAATTAAAATATTTTACCTATCAATGAACCTATAGCTGACCATAATGAGAAGTCATTACCACCGAATAATTGGTTGAAACCTGCTACTGTATTAAATAATGCAGGAATTGAAACTGCTACTAATAATACCATCAAGACACCACTTACAATACTGGCGATAACTGCTCCTCTACGACCGCCTGTTGCATTTGCAAAGATAGCACCTGGAGCTACGTCAAAGAAACAAGCTACTGTTAACGGTATAACAGCATAAGCTAACAATCCAGTTGAAGCCATAATAACTATTGTTAATATACTTGTTACCATACTTACTATAAACCCAATCAATAATGCATTTGGTGCAAATGGGAATACCATTGGAATATCAAGTGCTGGTATAGAGTTTGGAATAAGTTTGTCAGAGATACCTTTGAACGCAGGAATTATTTCACCAAGCATTAATCTTACACCTGTTAAAAGAATTGTTAAACCTGCTCCAAATGTTAAACCTGCCATTAAACTAAATGTGAATAAATCGTATTGCATACCACCAATTGTATTAAGAGTACCAACTGCTCCACCGAATATTTCAACTCTAGCAACTGGACCGATAATTAATCCAACTACAATATAAGTTGCGAATACTATAAGTGATGTAGCGATTGTTGTATCTCTAAAGAATTCAAAAGCTTTAGGTATTTTTAGATCTTCAGTTGATTTTTCTTTATTTCCAACTAATTTACCAATACCTGCTCCAAGTAGGCAGAAGATAGAAGCACTATGTCCGATAGTGAAATCATCAGAACCTGTAACTTTTTTTACAAAAGGTCTTAGTAATGCTGGAACTACAATTATATATAAAGCTAAGAATAAAGTTGCGAATATTGTGAGTGCTGTACCAGTTAATCCTGCTTCAACCCCAACAGCTACAAAGATATATGACATCCAGAAGAATATATGACCTGTCAAGAAAATATTTTTTATAGGAGAAATTCTAGCTACTAATAAGTTAATTATAAAAGCAAGTACTATCACTAAACCTATTGTTGAACCATACTCACCTAAGAAATTAAGCCAACCTTGTGGATCAAACTGATTGCTTGCAGGTAGATCATATAATGTGGAAAATGCTCCTGAAAGTGGAGAAACAGCATCCCCAATAATGTTAACCCCTTTGAATAAAATAATTACTCCAATAATAGTTTTAAATGTTCCTTTTATTACTTCACCAAAACTTTTCCTTTGAAGTAATAAACCAATTAATGCTACTACACCTAAAAACAAAGATGGTTGCTTGAAAATGTTTGAAGTTAAATAATTAATAACTGACATATTATGTAACTCCTCCTTTTATTATTATTTTATTTTAGAGATATATTGCTTACTTGGTAATTACCCTGTTTAATCCTCTAACACAACATCGTATTTGGACTATACTTAAACATTGTGTTAAAGAATTAAACTATGGGTTTATAAAACCTGATTACATGAGTCCTTTGATTACTGGCATTCCTTTTTCTTCAATTTCCTTATTATTCATAAAATTATCAATTTGAATAAGTGGTACTTTTGATTTTCCTTGAAGTTGTGAATATAACTCTTTAGAAGTAAAAATTACATCTGCATTGATTCCTGTGGCAGTAGTAATATCAGCATTAGTTACTTCTGCGTCAATTCCATTTTGCTTAAGAACCTTTTCAATGTTCATTTTAAGAATTAAACTTGTACCAACTCCAAAACCACAAACTGCTAAAACTTTGATTTTTGCCATTAATTTCACCCCCTTGCCTAGTATAACTTAATTTATAGTATGTTATACTGTTTCTTCATCAAGTAATTTATCTAGTATTGTTTGTTTATCATTGATATTTTTCAAAAATTCTATATTCTCTTCCACAGATAAAAATCTAGCTAAATCTTGTAATGCAACCATGTGCTCATTACTATTAGGTGCTGCAAAAGCAAACACAATACTTACTGGATCATTTTGTTCACTTCCAAAATTAACTGGTTCTTTTAGAGTTATCATACTCATACATGTAGATTTTACATTCTCATCTGGTCTAGCATGTGCAAATGCTACACCTGGCATTATTACAATGTATGGCCCCAAATCTTTTACTGCTTGAATCATGTTATCAATATAGGCTTGTTTTACATTTCCTTGTCTAACAAGTGGTTCTCCAGCTTTCATAATAGCTTCTTCCCAATTCTCCACACTTACTCCTAATTCAATCACTTCTTCATTCAATACATCTTTTAACATGACGATCTTACCTCCTAATACCCTGTCATTTATACTATACTTATAGATTTGTTTGAATTTATTCAATCTTATAATGAAATTTCTTATATTATATATTTCATCGTTTTCTAAGAAAGGACTTACTTTGATTACATCAACATTACTTAATTTGAATTCATTAGTTGTGATTACAACATCGATTTCATCCTTATATTTCTCATAATCATAGATTGAACATGTTTCTATGATATTAAGTTCTGGTAATACTTTTTTAAGCTTCGTAGTGAGCATACTAAGTATTGATACTCCCTCTGTACATATTACAAGAGCTGAGGCGGAATATCCTCTGTTGGATAACCTTTCATAAGCTGACCTTATATGAATGGTTATATAACCAATCTCTTCATCATTAATTTTTATCTCATAAGTTTTTTCTAGATAACTAACACTCTCTTTTGTAATTTGAAAAACCAAAGGATATTTTTCTTTTATTGAATCAATGTATTTATTAACAATCTGCTTATTATTCCTAATTCTATTTAATGCAGATTTTAAATGAAGAGCTAAACCATTAAGTAATTGAGTATCAGTATGAAAATCTACTTTGAGTTCTTTTTCAAAATATTTAATGATATGCTGTGTACAATTAATTATTTCTTTATTGAATACTTGTGTGAATTTCATACTTTTCAAATGATTTATAGTATTATAAGATTTTGATTCTATTATATAAGCTGCTATTTCATCTATTTCTTCTTCATTAAATACAACATCATATTTTGTTAGTTTATCAGCTACTATATTTGCTATCTTATATTCTTTCAATTCTCTAATTTGTTTTCTTTGTTTTTTGATTATGTGTTTATTTTTAATACGATTAATTGATATTGTAAGGTAAAAAACTAATCTAGTAAGTGCTATATCTGTTAAGTAAAAACTATGAGTTTCCTCTATCTCCTTCAATATATCAAATATTTGTTCTACTTCTGTAATGCTCAATATTTTATAATTGTTTTCCCATAAATTAATTAATTCTTTATAATTGGATTTGTTTTTTACTGTTAGTATGATATTATTAATACTTAGTGTCTCTGAGAATAATTCTAATAAAAGACTTCTTTTGTCAACTTCATTACCAATTATTCTTATTCCTTTTCCATAAACTTTTTCAGTTTGTAATTTATTGTCTTTTAGATATCTCTTAACATCTTTCAATATTTTAATAACAGTATTCTTACTTAGATATAAACGGTTACTTATATCTTCTATGGTAAGCTCTTTTTCTGACATCAACAATTCCAGAACAATATATCTTACTCTTTCTCTTTCAGATAAAACTCTATTTTCTATGGATAAGAATTTAAGTTTTTCCAACAAGAGTGTTTTATCAGTTATTACTTTTAACTCAATGCCTTTGTTAGGTATTTTTACTAATGTTGCTTTGTTTTCATTTAACCAGTCATCAATTAGTTCTAAATCATACCTTATAGTTCTAATACTAACATCAAATTTTGCTGCGATTGTTTTAACAGAAACATATTTATTTTTATTAATTAAATATGTAATAATTTCAATTTGACGTTTATTTAAGTAATACATAGCTAATACCTCGTATCCTTTGTTAGTTAAAAGTTACTTTTTATTCCTCTTCACCAAACTTGTTCTCAACTATTTCTTTTAGTTTATCTACTGCAGCCTTTTCATCTTCACCTTCAGCTTCAATAGTAATCATTGTACCTTTGGTTGCTCCAAGAGTTAATAGACCTAAAATACTTTTACCATCTACTTTTACACTATCTTTAGCAATTTTTATATCGCTCTTAAATTTTTGGGCTATTCTAATAAATGTGTCGGCTGGTCTAGCATGCAACCCTGCCTCATTTAATAATTCAACTGTTACACTAGTCATAATAATCCTCCATATCTCTTTTAAAATTTTTTATATTGGTAATTTTACTAATAAAATTCTGTATTTGTTTACCTTTTTTCATTTGCAGTATCTGTGGTAGTTCTTGTTTTATGTCGTTAACAGATAATTGACTTATTAGGTATCTTGCTTGTAATAAAAAACTTGCATTCATACTAAATTCATCTAATCCCATAGCTAAAAGTATAGGTATTAATTCTGAATTGGAAGCAGCTTCACCACACATACCAACCCATATTCCTTCTTTATGAGCATTTTTTATTATTGTATCAATTAACCTTAAAACAGCTGGGTTAAATTCATCATATAAATTTGCTATTTTATCGTTACCTCTATCAACTGCTACCGTATATTGTATTAAGTCATTACTACCTATACTAAAAAAATTAACTTCTTTTGCAAAAACATCAGACATTATAGCTGCTGAAGGTATTTCAATCATCATTCCTATTTCAATATTTTCGTTAAATAGTATTTCATTATTTTTAAAATCCACTTTTATTTCTTCAAGTATTTTTTTAGCTTCTTGTATTTCATCTATATTAGATATCATAGGAAACATTATCTTAAGATTCCCATAACTACTTGCTCTTAATAATGCTCTTAGTTGTGTTCTAAAGATATCTTGTCTATCAAGACACATCCTTATAGCTCTATATCCAAGGAAAGGATTCATTTCTGCAGGTAAACCAAGATATGGAACTTCCTTGTCTCCGCCTATATCAATGGTACGTAATACAACAGGTTTATTATCCATCTTTTCCACAACTTCTTTATATGCTTGAAATTGCTCTTCCTCAGTTGGAAGTTTATCCCTTTCCATAAATAAGAATTCTGTTCTATACAATCCAATACCCTCTGCACCATTATTCAAAACACTTTTTATGTCGCTTGGCATACCAATATTGGCCACTAATTCAACATTGATTCCATCTTTTGAGACTGTTTTCTTATCTTTATACTTTTTATATACTAATAATTGTTTTTCATACTCACTTTTTTTCTTTTCATATTCTCTAATAACTTTATTATTTGGATTAACTATAACTTGACCAGAATTCCCATCAATTATTAAGAAATCCCCATCTTCTATTTTTTGTAGCAAATCATTTATTCCTGTAACAGCGGGTATTTCAAGAGTTCTTGCTAGAATAGCAGTATGAGAGGTTTTGCCTCCCAATTCAGTTATAAAACCAAGAACTTTATCCTTATTGAAACTCGCTGTATCTGAAGGTGTTAAATCCTTTGATACAACTATTACTTCTTCTGTCATGGAATTGAAATCACATTGTTCTATACCAAGAAGATTGTATATTACCCTCTCTGATACATCTTTTATGTCAGATGCTTTTTCTTTCATATATACATCATTCATATTATTGAAAATTGTAATAAAATCATTAGATACTTCTTTTATAGCTGACTCGGAATTAATTAAGCAATTTTTTATTTTATTAATGACTTGATCTGTGAAAGTGACATCTTCAAGTATTAATTCATGTGCATCAAATATCCTTGCTTCTTCTTCTCCTATTTCTGCTAAAGTTTTATCACGTACTTCTTTTATTTGCCTTTTGCTGCATTCAATGGCTTCATGAAATCTATCTATCTCTGCATTAATATCTTTAATGCTTTCTCTAATAATTTGTATATTATTTTCTTTTTTTATTTTTGCCTTACCTAATACTATTCCTGGTGATATACCAATGCCGCTTAACATTTAATCACCCTCCCGTTAATTTGAACAATTTTTATATTATAATAATAGAACCATTATAATAATTATACAAGTGCAAATGATTGCACCAATAGTTGCAAAAAAATTATATATAATATGCCAACCTTTTTTAACAATATTCTAGATATATTAACAATAATAATTATTTTTGTTATTTAATATGAAAAAATTACAAAAAACAGTCTTGAACTATACCAATACATATGTTATCATATATACATTATTAGATGTAGTTATTAATACTACATAACCCGACCAAGTTAACTATCTATTAAGACATACAACTATACACATTATATACTTTATTTTTGATATTACTTAATACTTATTATTAATATAATTACAATGTTTTATGATGAAAGGAAGATTTTTTATGAAGTTAAAAGTAAAAGACCCAATAAGCGCATTAACACATTTTATTGGAGCAGTTGTTTCTCTAATAGGTGTCATATTGTTAGTATGGAAATCTTGTCATGTTGCTACTATATGGCATACATTATCTTTTTCTCTATTTGGAGTGAGCCTTGTGTTATTGTACACAGCTAGTACTGTTTACCATATAATTGATAAGCCAAAGTCATTAAGTGTTATACTTAGAAGAATAGATCATATGATGATATTTGTTTTGATTGCCGGAACATATACACCTATTTGTCTAGTTCCTTTAAGAGATGGTTTTGGATTTACGTTACTTACTATTGTTTGGTGTACTGCAGTAGCTGGTGTTTTATTAAAAATATTTTGGATTAATTCACCAAGCTGGTTTTCAGCAGCTATATATATAATTATGGGATGGTCAGCAGTTCTTGCCATGGGACAAATAAAAGAAACATTACCTCCTAATGGATTCATGTGGTTACTGATAGGTGGAATAATATACACTATTGGAGGTATTATTTATGGACTTAGATGGCCTAATTTTAATTCAAAGAAATTCGGTTTTCACGAATTATTTCACCTTTTTGTGTTAGGTGGAAGTGTTTGTCATTTTATAATGATGTACAATTATATAATGGTAACAAATTTATAGCCAGCCCTAATTGGGCTAGCTTTATTTTTTTATTTTCCATAATCCAGTTTTATTATTTCTTGCTTTTTCTTCGATTTTTACAAAAGTTTTTGAGTATTTGACATCAGGTGGATATGTCATAACACTAGCATATCCTTCTTTTAATAGTATAGCATTGAACATTGTATCTTCAAGCTTACTTTTATCTGGTTCTTCTAACCATATGTATCGTAATAATCTACCATATTTATCAGTATCACTTACATCTTTTTCTAGATAAACTTGTTTTCCATCTAGTTTTTCTTTGGTAAACTTACTTGCTTCTTTTCCATAGGGTTGTGGATTTTTTGCATAACGTCCTACAGATTCAGGTGTATTGACTCCTATAAATCTGACTTTCTTCTCTACCCCATCAATTGTAATAACTACAGTATCTCCATCAACAACTCTGCTAACAACTCCTACCTCATAATTAGTATCTATGGTAATGCTGTAGAATAAGCTTTTAACAGTCTGGAATAAATCTTTTGCCATGTTGACGTTTTTGTCATTAACGTCTACTTGGAAAAAGAATAGGAAAGCTAGTGCAAGAACAGAAGCTACAATCCCCTTAAATTTAATTTTCTTTTTTTTCTTTCGCATATATTTTTATCACTTCCATAGTACAGTCAATATCATATATAATATTATACCAGAATAATCCATTAATGATACACTAATATATACAAGCAGTATAATTATTTAATGAATTTTAATATCAAGCTATGTGGTACAACTTTAGATAACATTTGTAAAGCCTTCATGCTCTTTCCTTGTATAGATATATAATTACCTTTTCTGGAATCATATAGGGCTTTACTTACAACTAAGTGGGCTGGTTCAAAGAAAAACTTTTTAAATGATTTAGGTTTCTCGTTATTCGATGCAACTCTAAAAAATTCTGTTTCAACGGGTCCTGGACATACTACAGTAACATATATGCCTCTACCTTTTAGCTCTCTTTCAAGTGCTCTGGAAAAACTGAGAACATAAGATTTAGTAGCAGCGTAAACCGCAAACTTTGGTTGGGGTAAAAAAGCCGCAGAAGAAGCTATTTGAATAATCCTTGAAGATTTTCTCATATACATTAATGTTACTTGTGTTATATAAGTAAGAGCTTTTATATTAACATCTATCATATTCATATTATCATTCAAATCAATTTTCTCAAAATTACCAATTTTACCAAGACCAGCATTATTAATTAGTAATCTAACATTAGGGTTTTCTTCTTGTAATATGTGACTATATCTCTCTAAGCACTCTGTTTTTGATAAATCCAAATCTAATATCTTGAATGTTTGTCTATGATATTTTTCTGCTAACTTTTCTAATCTTTCTTTTCTCCTTGCTATTATCCATATTTCATCGAATTTATAACCTTTAGACATACATATTTGTCTAACAAATTCTCTTCCAAACCCTGATGAAGCACCAGTTATAACAGCTATTTTTTTCATTTGATTTACACCTTACTTTCATTTTTTCTTTTTATGCACATTACGAATAGTTTTTCTTTTCTTCTTTTTCTCATCATTCTTGTTGGATTTCTTTTTAGTATTACCATAAGTATTTTTATTATTATAGTTACCATTACTTCCTTTTGGTCTTATTAGACAATCCTTGTCATAACCAATTAAATCTTCTCGACCAGTTAAAATCAAAGCCTCCTGTACTATTCTATAATTTTTAGGATTCCTATATTGTATCAATGCTCTTTGCATAGCTTTCTCATGAGGAGATTTTGGTACAAATACTTTTTCCATGGTTCTTGGGTCAAGTTCTGTATAATACATACATGTAGATAAGGTAGAAGGTGTTGGATAAAAATCTTGTACCTGCTCAGGCATATATCCCAGATCTCTTAAATAAATTGCAAGGTCAACTGCACAGTTAAGATCAGACCCTGGATGACTTGACATAAGATATGGAACTAAATATTGTTTTTTATTCAATTTTTTATTTATGTCAGTGTATTTCTTAACAAACTTATTGTATACGTTTACCTTAGGTTTACCCATTTTCTGCAATACTTTATCAGATATATGCTCCGGTGCAACCTTCAACTGTCCAGATACATGGTGTTCAACTAGTTCCTTGAAAAAAGTATCATCTGTATCTTTCATTAAATAATCGAATCTAATACCTGAACGCACAAAAACTTTATTAACCTTTGGAAGCTCTCTTAACTTTCTTAACAAACTTAAGTAATCAGAGTGATCTACTTTCAGATTATTGCATGGTTCTGGAAATAAACATTGTTTGTCTTTACATGCACCATATTTTAATTGCTTTTCACAAGCAGCATGTCTAAAATTGGCAGTTGGACCGCCTACATCATGTATATAACCTTTAAAGTCTTTATCACAAATAATATCCTTTGCTTCATTTATTATTGAATTATGACTTCTTGTTTGTACTACTCTTCCTTGATGGAATGTAAGGGCACAAAAGCTGCATCCTCCAAAACAACCTCTATTACTTATTAAACTGAATTTGACTTCTCTGATAGCAGGGATTCCTCCATCTTTTTCATACATAGGATGATAATCTCTCATATATGGTAAAGCGTATATACTATCCATTTCTGATTGGTCAAGTGGCGTAGAAGGAGGATTCTGTATAATATACTCATTATCTTTATATTGTTCAACCAATCTCTTTCCATTATAGAAGTCAGTATTATTATATTGAATCATAAAACTTTCTGCATATTTTTTCTTATCCTTTATAATATCTTGATAAGAAGGTAATTCAATGTAATCATATACATCGTCAAGATTCCTTGATTTATATGCTGTCCCTTTTATATAAGTTATATCTTTAATGTCAATACCGCTATCAAGAGCTTCGGCTAGCTCTATGATTGTTCTTTCACCCATTCCATATAATAGAATATCTCCCTGTGAATCAAGTAATATTGAACGCTTGACTTTGTTGCTCCAATAGTCATAATGGGCTAATCTTCTTAAACTAGCCTCTATTCCACCTAATATTATTGGAACATCTTTATATGCTCTTTTTATCAGATTTGAATAAACGATTGTAGCTCTATCAGGTCTTTTATTAATTACTCCACCTGGTGTATATGCATCCTTTTGTCTTTTTTTCTTTGCTACACTATAATGGTTAACCATAGAATCAATATTACCAGCCGAGACCAAAAAACCTAATCTAGGTCTTCCAAAAACAGTAATATCATCGGTAGTATCCCATCTTGGTTGAGGGATAATTCCAACTTTATAACCGTAAGCCTCTAAATATCTGCTTATAATTGCTACTCCAAAAGACGGATGATCTACATATGCATCCCCACAAATAAATGCGAAATCAACCTCTTCCCATCCTCTTTTTTCCATATCTGCTTTAATTATCGGTAAAAAATCTTTTGTCATTTTTATCTATCCTTTACTAGGCTTTTATCTATTTTGTTGAATGTTACAGTAAATATGGTCTTATTATCTTTACTGCTAACACTGATATCGCCATCATTTAATTCTACTATTGTCTTTGCTATGGCCAAACCTAATCCAGAACTATCTGAATCATGCGCCCTTGATTGTTCAATCTTATAAAATCTATTGAAAATAAATTCCTGTTGATACGCAGGTATTATATTATCATAATTAATAAAATGAATATATATCTTTTCACCTTCTGATTCAAGATTTATATCAATAAATTTACTATTTTCACCGCTATAACGTACCGCATTTGAAATCAGATTCTCAAATACACGGAATAATAATTTACTATCTGCTTGAATCTCATATTTCTCTTTTCCAAAATTTAATCTGCACTCTAGATCCTCTTTCAAAAAAAATGGGTAGTATTCAATTACTAATTGTTTTAATAATTCTTTTACATTAATATTAACTTTTTCAACTTCAATGCTGGAAGAACTATACTTAGTATAATTGAACAACTGTTCTATCATATTCTTTAATTGAATGGTCTTCTTGAAAGCTATATCTATATAATATCTAAGTTCTACTTCATCTTTATAATTATCATTATTAATCAATTCAAGATAACCATAAATAGAAGTTAATGGGGTTTTTAAGTCATGAGACAATCCTGTTATCAAATAATTTTTACTCTCCGTAGCTTCATGTTCTTCTCTAATCAATGTTTCAATCTGACGTGCCATATTATTAATATTATTTGCAAGTTGTCCCAATTCATCTTTATTTATCTTATCAATTTTGGCATCAAAATTACCCTTTGCTATTTCATTTACATTATAAGATATTTTATCAATATACTTGATTATCCTAGAAACTAGAATCAGCAAATATACTATGAATAATATTACTCCTGCAAAAATTATTGCTTGTTGGATTGTAATATACTTAGTTATAGTATTATATAGATTTCGTACTGGAGATTTGAATCTATTAGTATAAATTATTTGATACATTATATATAAAGTAATTACACTCAGCAAAAAACTTTCCACACAAATAATAACTACTTTAAATCTAATACTTTTAAGTAGTCTATTTTTCAATTTTATAACCTACTCCCCATATAGTTTTTATATATCTTGGATTCTTGGAATTATCGTTTAACTTTTCTCTTATATTCCTAATATGAACCATGACATTATTGTTAGCCTCGTAATATTTGTCATCCCAGATTTTTTCGAATATTTTTTCACTACTATAGACCTTACCTCTATTATGGGCTAATAGAACTAATATATCATATTCTGTAGGTGTCAGCTTTATTTCATTATCTCCTATTGATACTAGATGGCTATCTAAATCTATTAATAGATCATTTACTATAATAGTATTGTCTTTGTCAATGCTCGTATTATTTAGATACAAATATCTTCTAAGTTGGGAACGAATTCTAGCAGTTAATTCAATCATATTGAAAGGCTTACATATATAATCATCTGCTCCAATGCTTAATCCAACTACTTTATCTATGTCTTGTGATTTAGCACTTAACATTATTATAGGCACATTTTTCTTTAATCTGATCTGTCTACAAACCTCTAAACCATCCATATTAGGTAGCATAATATCTAATATGACTATTTGAATATCTTCACTCATTGCCATATCCAAGCCAATCTGCCCATCATAAGCTTGATATATATTAAATCCTTCATTCCCCAAGTTTTTTTTAATCAGCTCTGATATTTCCTTTTCATCTTCAACAACTAATACATTAATATCTTCCATTTATAATCACTATCCTAATAATCTTTTGTAAAACCTTGTATTATGTTATTATGCATCCTTTTTATTTCTAAATGATGATAACAACTCATTATAATCATTGATATAATAATCAGCCAACTTTTTCTTTTCATTATCCATATTTTTTGAATAATCATCATAGATAGTACATACTTTCATTCCTGCTTCTTTTCCAGATATAATCCCCTTTGGTATATCTTCAAAAACAAGACATTCCTCTGGTTCTACACCTAAATCTTCCGCTACTTTTAGATAGATATCAGGAAATGGCTTACCCCTATCCACTTCACATGAAGTTCGTATTGAAGTAAAATAATCAGCCATATTATACTTATCAATAACAACATTAACAAGGTGTTTTGAGTTGCTTGATCCAATACCCATTGCAATATCTTTCTCGGATAGGTAATCAAGAAAATCAATTATACCTGTTTTTAACTCTACTTTATTAATATAATAATCCCATGCCATATCATTCCAAGTTTTCTTAATCTCTTCAATAGATTCAGGAATTTTAAATGTCTCCTTGAAATAATGGGCAGTTTCGGTAAAACTCATACCTTCTATTTTATCTTGCAAATCATCGGGAAGTTCTATATTATATCTTCCAAGATATTCTATATCAATAGATTCCCAGAACCACATTGAATCAACTAAAGTCCCGTCCAGATCAAATAACACAGCTTTTATGTTTTTTAGCATATTATCACCCTTCTATATAAAATTTTGATTTCAAATTAATATTATTCAATTATATCATAATCGTGAACAATATTCCTATATCAAAATATTTCAATTCCAAGTTAAACTTATATCCATCTCCAGCCTGGGTAATATTTGTTCTTAAGTAGATTATTAGCCTTTTTTGCAAATCCCAACGGATAATTCTGAGTGCATACTAAATTCCACCCTTTAGCTCCTTTTACCTGTAATGTCTCTCCTTTCAGATACCTTATTACATTATCGTCCATTATATCCAAGTTCACAATGTTTTTGAATTGCTCTCGAGTCAATGAACAGGCAAATGCTTGAGATGGTTCAAATCTATTCTTTTTTATATCTCCCATATAAAGTCCTGTCCTAAGCAAACGAAGTCCCTTAAGTGCAGGAATTTCCTTTGGCATGTAATATAATTTTTCATTTATTACTTGAAGTCTGCTTCTATCAAACTTAACATTGAGGTACTCTTTTTCAAAATCTACAAATACCGAATATTCCTTTTCTCTAGTATCAATATCATATTTTTTGAATCTCTTTGTTGTTGCAGATTTTTTTTTATATAATAGCGCTACAAAATGACCTTCACCTTTAATCTTATGGGGCCATAATCTTACCGTTTTGCTTAAATCGTACTTATCACTGGAAGACCACTCAGTCTTTCCTCTATCAAATCCATCAAAATCAGGTAAGTCCACTAATTCAAAATCCTCATGTTCATCCAAAAACTTACTGATTGTTTTTTCATTTTCACTAGGCGAAAAAGTACATGTAGAATACATCATGTATCCACCAGATTTTAACATTTCTGCTGCATATGGCAATATACCATTTTGAATATCACTATAGTAATCAACAGATTCTTCACTCCAATTTTTAATCATTGAATTATCTTTACGAAACATGCCTTCACCAGAACAAGGGGCATCTATTAATATTTTATCAAAATACTCAGAAAAATAATTACTTAATTTTTCTGGAGTCTCACTAAGTACTATACTATTACTGATACCTGCTAATTCAATATTCTTAAGTAAACTTTTTGCTCTAGAAGCACTAATATCATTGGATACTAGAACGCCTGTCCCTTGAAGTTTTGCTCCTAATTCTGTACTCTTGCCTCCTGGTGCAGCACATAGGTCAAGAACTTTGTCATATGGTTCTATATTAAAGAGTTCTGCTGGTGTCATGGCACTAGGCTCTTGTAAGTAGTAAAGACCTGCATAATAATATGGATGTTTGGAAGGCATATCCTCCTTTGCATAATAATATCCATTGGAAATCCAATGAATTTTATCTAGATGAAAAGATGCAATTTTACCAAATTCATCTGTATCTATTTTTAAGTTATTAACCCTTAAACCATGCAAGCGTTCTTCATTGAATGATTCTATATAATCTCCATATTCATCCTTTAATAACCCTTTCATTTTTGCTATATATTTATCAGGTAAATTCAAATCCGGTTCTCCTCTCTATGTCAAATATAAGAAATTATTCTCCATCTATTATTTTTAATTTGAAATCCAAATAATCGCATGATACCAATATATATTCTACATCATCTACAACACCTTGGAGTCCCATTTTAAAACTTTCTTCTCCATGTAAATGACCATATATGACTTTATCAACGTTATATTCGTTATATAATCTAGTGAAATCAGAGGGTTCCAATTTGTCATTGGTTGGAGGAAAGTGTGACATCACATATATTTTATCAACTTGGTCTCTTATACTTTTTAGGGCTATCTCCATACGATTGACTTCTCTATTATACAACTTTTCGTCATCCTTGGTGAACTTAGTCTCATTAGGACATATCCAACCCCTAGTTCCACAAATAGCAATATTTTTATATATAATACTGTTATTCTGTATGAAATCCAACTCCTTATACATTGTTGATACTTTGCTTAGAGAGTTCCACCAATAATCATGATTTCCTTTAACGAATATTTTCCTGCCTGGTAACTGTGATATGAATTTTATGTCTTCTCTTGCTTCCTCTAATTTCATTGCCCAAGATATATCACCGGGAACTAGAACAAGATCATCATCTTTTACTCTTTTCTCCCAATCATTTTTTATTTTAATATAATGTTTATCCCAATGTTGTCCAAAAACTTTCATAGGCTTATCATTACTAAAACTCAAATGTAAATCACCTATTGCATAAATCATATAAACATCCTTTCATAAATACTGTAAACAAATATTGTCAAATCAGACTCTGCGCTTTGTATCCAGCAGCTAACATATCCAATCTCTTATTAAATTTATCTAGCTGTTCAAAGTTACCTTTATCCCATAGATCATAAAATTCTTCTTGAATATGTTCTACTTCTTTTATATCATTACATACTTTATGCAGATTCTGAATATTATTCAATATATCAGCAATAACACTAGACTTAAGCTGGAATAGATTCTGTGCTTTTATTATCTCATTTCTAATTATAGACATTTCTTGATCTAATTTAAACGCAGCTTCAGCAGCATTAGTCAATCTCTTTTGAATCTCCTCTGGAATGTTATGTTCATATTTGTACTGTAATGAATGCTCAATGGTAGCCCAGAAATTCATTGATAAAGTTCTTATCTGAATCTCAGCCTTTATCCTCTTGGCACCAAGCGCTGTATGAACATCATAATATACTATCATATGATAGCTTCTATAACCACTTCTTTTAGTATTTGATATATAATCTATTTCATCTTTGATTTCCATATCTTTTCTACTTCTTATTATGGCAACTACCTTATCAATATCTTCAACGAATTGACACAAGATCCTAATACCTGCTATATCTTCAATCTTTGCCTCTATCTCATTGAGGGGTATGTTTTTTTTCTTAGCTTTTTCTAATATATTTGATATTTTCTTAACTCTGCCAGTAACATATTCTATAGGTGAATATTGTCCTAACCTTCTATTTTCATGCACTATACTAGCAAATTTAACTTTTAATTCCTCTACTGCTTGCTGATATGGGATTAATATCTGCCTCCATAATTGAATTTCCAAGACGCACCACTCCTTGTAAATATATAAATTTACTCCATAAAATACCAGTATCAGTAATATTATACCATACGTAAATATAAAATTCAGACTTTATTAAAAAGTTTTCTCTATTTTATTATCTTCCATATATCTTAGTACCCAGTAAGGGTTTATCCAGAATTCCTCAGAACTATCTTTTATAGGTAAAGATATTCCTAAGTGAAGATGAACTTCAAATTTTCCACATGTACCTTCTTCGCCATAACCGCTATTACCCATATATCCAATAATATCACCTGCTTTTACCTTACTTCCTTCATTTATACCTTTTTCATATTTATCAAGATGCGCATAATAGAAATATCCTCCATGAGGGGCTCTGATTCCTACTCGCCAACCTCCTAATTCCAGCCAACCGATTTTTTCTATATCTCCATCAGTCATACTGACTATTGGAAAATACCCTCGTTCATCTTTACTGTCAACTATATCTGTACCATAATGCTTTCTTTCTCCACCATATGACCTATCTGCTTTCCATGAATTACAATACCAATAACTTCTTGAATCCTCTCTCTTATTTTCTGGTATTGGAAAATATTTTATATCAGATAAAACCATACTGTATAATTTTTCTATTGCTTTTATATCATTAACTTTATCATAATATTTTTCATCATAATCATAAGTAACACTATCTACTTCATAATTATTATATTTCATGTATGAAGAGAAAAATTTTATGAAATCTATGCTGTTATCTTCACAATAAGTTTTAATTTCTTTAATGGATTCGTCAGTTATATTGAATTCAGCTATCTTATCAGCTTTATCCAAGGATTCAATTTTAATATGTTCTATTTTCTTATTATCTTTATTATATAATCTTTCTAATAACATTGAATTGAAAAAAGCGATAATAAAAATAAAGATCAAAAGTTTATATATAGTATTTTTCATATACAATAATTAATCCTAGTTTTTTTATAATATATGATTCAGTAAAGTTAAAATATAACTGATTTAGAAATGTGAGTGTTTTTAATTAACAAATATAGATAAATAAGCTGCTTTATAATAATTATTTTAATAATATATTATAAAGCAGCCCTATATATAAATAGCTACATTCTCTTTGTCTATTATCTTTCATCTTCAATTAGATTTGTTCCATCTGCTGCACTTGTTGCCAAACTGTCACATCTTTCATTTTGTGGGTGTGAAGCATGTCCTTTAACCCAGTTAAAAGTAACATCATGATTATCTTTTGCAGATATTATTTTTTTCCATAAATTTACATTCTTGACATCTTCTTTCTTTTTTCCTCTCTTCCAATTATTCTTAATCCAATTATTTAACCAACCTTCATTAAATGCTTTTACAATATATTGGGAATCTGTATATAAATTAACCTTACATGGCTTTTTCAGTGATTCCAATCCTCTTAAAACACCCATTAGTTCCATTCTATTATTTGTTGTATTTTTGTAACCACATGATAATTCTTTAATGTGTTTGTTTCCTTTCATATCAAAATATTCTAAAACGACTCCATAACCTCCAGGTCCATCTGGATTTCCTCTACAAGCACCATCAGTATAGATATTAACTTCTTGCATAATTATCCTCCAAAATAGTATTTTATGTGATACTACCTAATTTTTATAAACTCATTTTAACATAATTTACTAAAAGTGTATACGAATTTATAATCTTATTAGAAAAAGTCTACATCAAAAAACCCTCT
>NZ_BTPU01000050.1:0-97060 GCF_036985595.1 Vallitalea maricola
GAAAACAATGATATACTATTTACAGATAAAAATGTAATATGGAAATATGTTGGTGAGGATACATATGAAGCTAGTCGTAATTTAGTACATGCTGGTTATGGTGCTAGAAGTGTAGAGGCAGCAAAAAAATTAAATGAATCCTCAGCAGCTACAGCTCTGGGTCATGCTGTACAAAATAGATCATTGGAATTAACAGTAGAAGAATTACAATTTCTATACAGTATGGACCCCCATGGAGCGAAAGAATATGTAACAGGTATACCAGGTTATACACAAAAAGAGAAGGAACATAAAAAAGAACTTAGGGAAGAATTATATAAGTTACTTACAGGAGAAGAAATTCAGTATTATAAGCATAAATGGTCTAACTGGGAGAAAACAGATAGCCCTGAAGGTGATATATGGGGAACTGTAAAAAGTAATGCTGATTTTGCACTGGAAGTTAATGATGGAATACCTGATGATCTACTCAGCGTAGTTAAACCTATTACATATACGGCAGCTGCATTTTATGGTTTAAACACCTTAGGAGTATTTCTAGAAGGAGTATCCATATATGGATTCAGGATGGCATCAGGTTTAGCAGCTAATGGTATGCTAAGAGAAATGATAGCTGATTATAATAGTACTTTAGGTGCTACTGATGCAGATGAACAGTTCATTATTAATGCTTTGAATTCTACGGATAAGGATGAGGAGTTTTTAGGAGAGGCAGCTCAAACTAATGGTAGATTTTCAGGCGAATTAGTTAAAGTTAATAAACCAGATGCAGGAGCTGATGCATTAGCTAAAAGATTAAATGGACAATCTAGAATGAAATTTAGTAATGACCCCAAAGGCAAAGAATTTGATGCAATTAGTGATATATTCATTGGAGAAACAAAACCAGCATTACAAACATATAATAAAAGTGTTAGAAACCAAATGAAAGCTGCATTTGAGGCAGCACAACAAACAGATAGAAAGGTTTATTATCATTTTGAAGGACAACCTGCTCAAAGTGTAATAGACAAATTATATGAGTATAGTAATAGATATAAAATAGAAGTAATTATTGATACCAAACCATTATTTTAGTAGGAGGTGATACTTATGTATGAATTTCACGGTTGGGCTGTAATACAAGAAACTCCACAAGTTATAGACGAAGAAAATATCGATGATATAGCTAAGATGATTGAAGATTATATAGATAATCTTAACTGGGAAAGTGGGATTTTAAAAATATTTGCAGTAAATGGTGAATATCAAATTATTGTATCGGGTCTAAGTAATCATAAAACCCAAGAATCAGAAGAATTATTAGGAGTGTATAAATATATTGCCAAAATAGCCCCAGGTTCATATGGTCTATTGTACGTTAAAGATGATGAAGACACAAAGGGGTTAGATAATGAATTTATTGTATATACTTTAGTTCGAGGTAATCTATCTATACAAAAGGATACGTTTTTATCTCCATTTATTCCTATAGTAGAAGATGAATGTACTGATTAAAACCTGTTGGAATTTTAGATGAACTCCATATATGATAACCGATTATTATTAGTTTGATTATGATTAGGATAATGTTTTATGTAGGAGTATCAACACCTTTTTGGAAATGTAGTAATGGGATTATAAGGAAATAAAACGAGGTGCTATCATGGCTAAATTGATATGTAAATGTGGTGAGAAATTATGGAATGGTGAAACACCTAATGATATTGAGTTAGTTGTTTATACTGATAAAGAATGGAGTAATATAATTAAGGATGACATACTTAAATCTTGGGAAATTCCTAATCCACAATATGATGTATGGCGTTGCCCTAAATGTGAGAGAATCTATATTTTTAAAGATGGAATGGACAAGGCTTATAAGATATATAAGTTAGAAGAATAAACAAACTAACCAATAGATATACAATAGAGACTTAGAATTAAATTCTAGGTCTCTTATAAATAATGTAACACGGGGAACGATTATATATAAACTAATGCCAATGGGCACTTCAAAATGACTTATGGCTAGTGTATAATAAAAGTAATCAGATAAAAGGAGAATGCTATGGGTGATGGTAGATATTATACATATTATCAATTTTTTGATGTTATACTAACAACTTTTCTAGCAATGTTTGCCATAGGCAGCGCATTGTATTGTCATTACAGAAAAAACACAGATACTGATATATTTCATATTTACTTATCTTTCTCACTTATAATCCTTTTTAGTATTTTAAAAATAGTAGAAACTATCATTCCTAATCTGGTATATGCAAGTATACTTATGAATTTAGAACTAGTTGTATTATTGTTATTGCTGAATCTAGTCTTAGTAAATAATAGTATTATTAAACATAATAAGAGGAAAATAATACCCATACTAATAATTTTATTAATGCTTACATCTTTTACTGAAATGTTTATTATAAGTTATAAATTTCATGATATAAGCTATAGTTCTTTTTACAAAGTTTTGGTAGGAATAAGTCTTATTATGATCTCTATCTACAGTATTAGAGACTTATTTATAACCACCAAAAAAGAAGAATTTTTAAGTAACAAAGTAATTAGTGTATTTAGGTTTTTGCTCTTAGTAATTCCAATTTTTGCATATCTAATAATTGTAATTAACAATAGGTCCTATACCTGTTACTTTGAAATATTACTTGCAATATCTTATACAATATATCTTGATTTCATGTTTAATATGGGTAGCGAATCATCCCTTTCTATATTAGCTTTTGATAAAATAGGTGACATGAGTACCAACTATATCTTTGTAATTGATACATCATACAAATTAATATATAAAAACGAAGCTGCCCAGAAATCAGGCTTTTTTGCTGGTGTTGAGAACATAGACATTTCAAACATTACTGCTATATTTATAGGTGATAGTATAAAAAACTCAACTCATTTTGGGAAGGAGTATATTAGGCTTAAAATAAATTCTGAAAAAAATTACTTCACATATAAAATAGTTCCATTAAACCATAATGAAGAAGATATAGCATATATAATAACTATCACTAATTTAACTGAGTTGATAAAGTTACTTATTGATCTTGAAAATAAAAAAGAACAGTCAAAGTCAGCAAATGAAAGGCTGAAAAATTACTCAAAAGTAGTATATCATCTTGAAAAGGAGAAAGAAATCAACAATCTCCTTGAAGAAATAGTTTCTTCAAGAGATGAACAAATGAAATATCTTTCTAAACTTATATCTGATACAAAAGATAAAATTGATAATGAACTTTTTGAAAAATATATTGATGTTTCCATAAAGAAAAGCAATGAAATTTTAGAGGAAGTTAGGCTCACTGTTTCTAAGTACAGAGAATACTATGGAGGTTGAAATGATAAAAGTTATATTAGTAGATGATCAGCAACTACTTCGTGAATCAATAGCATATTTACTAGAAAATGATAAAGAAATAAGAGTAGTAGGCATGGGCGAAAATGGAAATGACGCTATTAAGCTTTGTGAAATACATAGCCCTAATGTAGTATTGATGGATATAGAAATGCCAGGGCTTGACGGTGTAAGTGCTACAAAAATAATAAAAGACAAATTTCCTGATATTAAAATAATAATACTAACAACCTTTGAAAATCCAGATAATATTATGGAATCATTTATAAATGATGCTGATGGGTACATTGTAAAAAACATATCCCATAAAGATTTGACTCGTAGTATTAAGTGTGTGAATAACGGACTTACTGTTATACATAAAAGTGTCAAAAAAATTATGATGGATAGATTTAAGGGATTGAATGAATATAAATCTAGATATAAAGATTTATTAACAGATAGAGAAGTAGAAATAGTAAAACTCATAGCAGCAGGTCTTAGTAATAAAGAAATTGCAGCAGAATTATCTTTTTCCCAAGGTACGATAAAGAATAATATTAGTAGAATACTTGAAAAATTAGATATGTCAGATAGAATTCAAATTGCTATTTTTGCAATAGAAAATGGTATAGTTTAGGAGACTAATATGGAATATGGAACTATGGTGAAAGTAGCTACTATCACACTATGGAACTTTTTTGCTTTAATTGTTAATGTTGCAGCCTTTGTTATAATCTATATGAAAGCTAATAAAAACACATCACTTAAAGCATTTTTTGTAGTTCAGTCATCTATGATGATATGGCTGATAGGAAAGATATTTAAGACAGTTTCTCCAAATGCAGAGTTAAGATGGTTTTTTATTGTGTTTTATTATTTTGGTATCTGTTTATTGGAAGTTAGCTTTTTAGACTTTTCTTATATCTATTATAAAGGTAAAGCAATGAATAGATATCCTAGGATTGCGCTATATAGTATAGGTTTGTTTGGCTTTTTAATTGTTGTAACTAATCCTCATCATTATTTATTTTATAGCAGGTACAGTTTTTGGGGTGATGATTTTGGCAAACTCTTTTATGTTCACGTAGTTATTAACTATCTTCTTATACTTATAGGAATGGTATTTTGTAGCATAAAATTTAAAAAGCAGCTTAGTGATAAAACAAGATTAGAAAGAAACCTTATTGCCATAGCTATAATTGTTCCCCTTGTCCTTAATTTTATCTACATCACAAGAACACTAGAAGCGCTTTTTGACTATTTACATATACAAGTATTTGATATTACACCTATAGTATATACATGGTCAATCCTAGTATTTGTTTACGCTACTTTCAAATATGAATTTTTTGATTTAACACCTATAATGAAGCATGAAGTTGCAAAGAAACTTGATAATCCCATATTGATAGTTGATAGTGATTTCAATGTTTTGTATACTAATACAGAGTTTGAGCATTTGTTTGAAGATGCTGAAGGTCTTGTAAATAAACTCTACATAAAAACAGATACTATCCATGAAAAGATCTTGAAACATAATAATATGTATTATACATATTTTGTGAATAACCAAAAAAGTATGGATGGAGAAAAATACATTATTTGTTTTACTGATGTTACAGCTTATCATATAGCTAATTGTGCACTTGATAAAGAAAATAGAGAACTTGCTGTCTCTAATCAAAAACTTGAAAATCAAATAGAAATGTTAAAACAAACTTCTCATGTAGGTGCAAGAAACTATATTGCTCGTGAATTACATGATATATTAGGGCATTCACTGGTAGTAACTATCAAACTTCTTGAGGTTAGTAAAATGTTCTATCTCACAAAAAAAGATAGGGCTTATGAAAGTCTTGAAAAAGCAGCCTTGTCAATTAAAAATGGTTTTAACGAAATGAAAAATATCACAAGTAAAGATAATACTATGATATATAATACTGTGGCACTTGAAAAAGAGATAAGGAGTATGCTGAAAGTGGTTGATGTCAGTGGTGTAAAAGTTAATTTCTTCATGAGGGGTAAAAGCAAAGTCATTGATGAAAAAATATATGACACATTAAAAAAGATAATAACAGAGCTTGTAACCAATACACTAAAACATTCAAAGGCTACAAATTTATTACTCATGGTAACTGCATATGATGAACAAATCGCTGTTCAAACTATGGACAATGGTGTAGGAGCAGAAAATCTAGTAAAAGGAAATGGACTTAATGGTATTGATGGAAGGCTAGCTTTAGTTAGTGGAAAAGCAAGATACACAAGTGAGGGTAATGAGGGTTTTGCAGCTAACATAGTAGTTCCATTATAAAACAAATAGAAGAACGTTTTTAAGACTTAGATTATTCTAGGTCTTTTTTTTATTGTCCTAATGGCTAAAAAATATGGATAAGTGGCTAATCATAAGTGACTACTAGTATATACCAATTGACATAGTAAAAAAGTAAACTAAATATATGAAATAAAAATATTATAAAGGAGGATTTTTATGATTAAGTCACATGAGATTGACTTTAAACTTTATGGAGATGATATGCAGTTCGTACAAATTGAGCTTGATTGTGGTGAAAGTGTACTTGCTGAAGCTGGAGCAATGATGTACATGGACCAAAAGATAGGTATGGAAACTATCTTTGGTGATGGATCAGGAAAAAAGCATGGGAAAGGTCTTATGGGCAAATTAATAGGAGCTGGTAAAAGAGTGATAACTGGCGAAGGTCTATTTATGACTGTATTTACAAATAATCATGATGGTAAAGCACATATTGCCTTTGCGGCACCTTATCCTGGTAAAATTGTTCCTTTTGATTTAACTCAGTTTGGTGGTACTATCATTTGTCAAAAAGATGCTTTTTTATGTGCAGCTAAAGGCGTATCAATTGATATTCATCTTCAAAAGAAAATTGGGGCAGGATTTTTTGGTGGTGAAGGCTTTATCATGCAAAAACTTGAAGGTGATGGATTAGCGTTCTTACATGCTGGGGGAACAATTATTAGAAAAGATCTATCACATGGAGAAATGCTAAAGATTGATACTGGCTGTCTAGTTGCTATGACTAACAGTGTTGACTATGATGTACAGTTTGCTGGCGACATTAAATCTGGACTGTTTGGTGGAGAAGGATTGTTCTTAGCAACACTTAAAGGACCTGGTTCAGTTTGGCTTCAATCACTACCTTTTAGTAGAATGGCTGATAAGATATACTCAGCTGCTGGCAGCAGTAAAAAAGGAGAATCCAAAGGGTTTAATAATCCACTAGAAGAACTTTCAGGGCTTACTAACTTATTTGGCAGGGATTAAGTATGATTCCTTTTGATATCGTATTTATAGTAGAGTAAGGAGAGAAATCGTAATGAAAAACAAATTGCTGGTACTTATATTAATTCTAATTTTATCTATTCCTCTTGTAGCATGTGGAAGTGATAAAAAGGCAGAAAAATCAGTAAAAGAGAGACTAAAACAGTACAACCGGTTAAAGAAAAACCTCAAGTAGAAGTTCAGAATGAACAATCTAAACAAGAGGAAACTAAAGAGGAGGTTAATAAAGAGCCTCAAACAAGTAATCTAGAAGGTTCTGATTTAGTAAAATCAATTTCTAATGAAAGACCTGAAAAAATGCTTATAAAATCAGAAATGACTGCTTTTGGAACAACTACATCCATGAATACATACTATGATGGCAATAAATCAAGAACAGAGATTGATGTGCCGGGTATGGCGAAGAGCATTTTAATACATCTACCTAATGAAGAAGTTATGTATCAGTATGTTTATGGTGAAGAAACTGGTGTTAAGATGACTGGTGCTAACGCTTCATATGCTGAGGAAATGGGGCTTATGATGGATACTTCAATGCTTGCTGAGATAACAGATGCTTCGTCAGAAGATATGATAGCTAGAGTAGAAACACTAGATGGTGAAGAAGTTATCTATATAGAAGCAACACAGTCCGATGAAGATATGGGAGATGTTTTAGTTAAAATGTGGTATTCAAAAAAATATGCCACTCCTCTAAAATATGAGGTTTACATGGGAGAAACACTTATGACAAACCTGAAAGTTATAAAAATAACAGATAGTATTAGATTTTCTGGTGATGAATTTGTTCCACCTAAGGATGTGACATTTCAAGAAATGGATATGCAGTCTATGATGGCAGAATGGTAATTATGTATGGAAAGGAGAAAATTATGAAAAAAATAATGAGTTTTAGTATATGTTTAATGTTATTTTTATGTGTAAGTAATTCTATTTATGCTGGAGGTGATAGTGACAGTATTGTATCAGCAGCTAAAAGTGCAAATTTTGTCATAAAGAATGATGGTTCACTTTGGGGCTGGGGTTCAGATTATGTTGGTAATGGTGGAACAGAATATGGTGAGGATATTAATGTTGTAGTATGGACTCCAGTTAAAATCCTGGATAATGTAAGAAGTGTTTCTGCTTCAAGTCTTCAAAGAGCAGCTGTTAAAAAAGATAATACCCTTTGGGTTTGGGGACCTATGGAAGGTGAGTATAACAAAGAATTATCCCCTACATATACTTATCCAACAAAAGTTCTTGAAGATGTAGATATGGTATCAGTGGCAAGAGACTGGATACTAGTCTTAAAGACTGACGGTTCCGTATGGATAAATAATTTTATGACTGGGAATGGAACTTTAGATTATTGTGAAAGATTTACTAAAATAGCTGATGACTGTAAGTACGTAGCAGCTTCTACATTTAATGTTTATTATATCAAAGCTGACGATACATTATGGGGATATGGCTATAATGACGGAGCAACTCTTGGAAATAGAAGTGATGAAGAAGTAGTGACACCAATAAAAATACTAGATGATGTTAGAGAGATAAATGCAGATTCTGAAACTATAATGGCTGTAAGACTTGATAACAGTTTATATTCTTGGGGGTCAGCTAATAATTCAGGTATTTATACTGAAAGTGGATGGGTAGAGAATGCTGGTATTCCATATAAAGTTATGGATAACGTTTTAAGTGCGAAAGCAGATAGTAATGGTTATCAGATGGCAGTAATAAAAACTGATAATACGCTCTGGGCATGGGGTGATGACGGAGAATTTGTTGAGTCCTATGAACCTGTTAAGCTATATGACAATGTAAGGGATATGGCAATTGGAAGTAGACATATTGTAGTAGTTTTTAGAGATAATACATTAGGTACTGCTGGAGAAAATTATTATAAAGTATTAGGTCATGGTGATATTAATAGCTGGGGAGAGATGATCCCACTTAAGATTATGCTTAGTGATATTCAGGATTCACCTAATAGTTGGGCATCTGAAGAAGTAGAAAAAGCTATAGGACTACAGCTGATACCAAATGAAATGCAAGGTGATTATATAAAGTCTATTAATCGTGAAGAATTTTGTATACTTGCTATTCGTATGATTGAAGTAAAATCTGGTATGGAAATAGATGAATACCTTGATGAAGTAGGTGTTGATATAGCACCAAGTAATACTTTTGATGATTGTGATACTAAGGAAGTTCTAGCAGCAAAAGCGCTAGGTATAGTAAAAGGCATATCAGAAACTACTTTTGCCCCAGATATGCTTTTAAATAGAGAAATGGCAGCAGTATTTTTGACACGTACAGCTCAGGCTTGTGGTAAAGATGTTTCATTAAGCACTCCAAACTATGCAGATGCACACGAAATATCTAACTGGGCAAAAGAATATACAGGGTATGTTTATGATATTGGTGTAATCAAAGGAACAACTGGTAATAGATTTGATCCTAAAGGAAATTATCAACGTCAGCAAGCATTCATGACAATGTATAGGATATGGAAGGCTATTGATAGTGTAAATACTGATAATGTGATACTGCCTTAGAACAATAAATTTAATTATTACAAAACTGCCGATATATAGAGGAAACTTTGATAATAAAATACTCCCATAAACAAAAAAGAGAGCTGAAATAATTAAGTTCACTCTCTTTTTTCGTGCTTACTAAAGGAATAGAATTAGTAGATATTAGTGTAGAGATTATTTTCTTTAATGAACAATAGCTATTGATTATAATTTATTAGATAGGCAAGTCTAGATTTTTTTAGTATACTATAAGAGATACATTAAAAGATGGTGGATACACTAACAATATTAAAAGAAGAGTATAGAATTGTATAGTTTATAAGAATTATATAAATTTATTTAAGAATAAAAAAGGAGTCCCTAACCATGAGTAGTTATATAATGTACCTAGTAGCTATTACTTTACTAATTATTTCCTTTTATAAAGACAAGAAAAAAACCAAAAAGGCTTTAAAAAAAGCTTGGAAATCATTTAATAATATCCTTCCTCAGTTTCTAGGAGTAATATTGTTTGTTGGTATATTACTCTCTATATTCGATGCTGAATTTATCTCTAAGATTATAGGAGCTAGGTCAGGCTGGATAGGGGTTATTGCCTCAGCTGTTATCGGAGCAGTAACATTAATCCCAGGATTCGTTGCATTTCCAACCGCTTCAATGTTACTTGAAAGTGGAGCAGGATATATGCAAATAGGTGCATTCATATCAGCACTAATGATGGTAGGAGTAATCACAGCACCCGTTGAGATTAAGTACTTTGGTAAAAAACTTACTATAATAAGAAATGTGTTAGCCTTTATATTTTGTTTTATCGTAGCATATATCATTGAGAAGGTGGTGGCTTGATTATGAAGACTCTAAAAAGATATACTTTTGCACTAATCATTATAGCTACAATAATATTACTATTAATATTTAATAGAGAGATAGGTTTAAAAGCCATAAAAATTACAGGCAGTAATCTAAAAGAAATGATTCTTGTCATACCACCTGTTTTTATACTATTAGGATTATTGGATGTATGGGTTCCAAAAGAGACCATGATGAAATACATGGGAGATAAATCAGGTATTAAGGGAATAGTTCTATCAATAATACTTGGTTCAGCAGCAGCAGGACCATTGTACGGTGCGTTTCCTATAGCAGCTGTATTTATGAAAAAAGGAGTAAAATTCAGTAATGTATTAATATTCATAGGGGCTTGGTCAACCACCAGAATACCAATGTTCCTATTTGAAATGTCAGCTCTAGGAGCGAGATTTGCTGTAACAAGATTACTGATAGATGTCCCTGGAATAATTATAATTGCCTTTATTCTGAATGGATTAATCAATAAAGACGAAGTAAAAAAAATATATGAAAATGCCAGCTCAATGTAATGGCTCATACTATTTTTTATCTATATGTAGTCTATCTATATCAATCTCTTGAAAATCAGGAGTGGATAGTTGTAAGAGGTAAGAGGAATGCCCTTTTAATTCCTTGATATCTATTGTCATTATGGAAAAACCTAATCTATTAGGTATTCCTATAATAGCTATTTGATTACCCTTCTTATAAACTTCTTGGGGAGTGAAATTAAATAGCAAAATACCTCTTTTATCATTATTAATAGTTATAACAGGTTTGATAGTTAGATTATGCAAGAAATCGGCTTGTTTATTGATATCAGAGGGTATAGGAAATAGCATATGCATATTTTCGCATATCTTTGTAGGAACGTAAGCCCAGCCTTTTTCATAGGTATCTTTCCAGATTGGGTCATATATAGGTCTTACATATTTTGGATTTTCGTAAATGATATTGAATTCAATATTTTTACCTGTTTTTTTAACAGATTCCAAATCATTAATTTTAGTAATATAATTATCTAATGGTTCTCTGCAATCTTGTTTTGTAATTCTGGTATTATTTTCTATGGGAATAAAATTAGATAATTCTTTTTTAATAAGAGCATTTTCTTCTTGTAGTTGTTCTAGTGTCATTGTTTTACTGGAAGATAAAAATGTTCTTTTGACAGTGTTTTCTTCAATGATCTTCTTAAGATAATCAAACTTTATGGCATCACCATAGATCAGGTCAATCTCATAACCTTGTAGAGTTGCTAGTTGGAAAAGGAAATCTTTTGTATTAGAATTATCCGATAGCAGATTATCTTGAACAATAGAAATAACCTGTGCACCTTTTCGCTCTGGTCTACCTATAAAGATAACTTGATTTTCATACTGCCTAATGTTATCTACATCAAAATTATAGATTAGAAAATTAATGTTTCTATGAAAATCTATACTTACGGAATTGAATGCCAGGTCACCAATAAAATCAAAATTACTGCTTCCTCCAACAGGATAAATAAATATCTTGTGGTGAGCATTAGTAATCTTATCTGGAAGGTATAACCAATTTCTGAAATAGAAATCCTTCCAACTTGAATCATAAGTAGGTCTCATATATTCAGTATCATTATAGATCACATTAAAATCAATATTTTTGCCTTTGTCTATGGCATCTGGTAGTGTATATGTCTGAAAAGAAGGTATTTTATCATAATATCCTCTATAAGGTTTTTCATATAATACATTTTGTTCTTCTGGGAATATTCTTTCAAGAGCTCCTTTCAATCTTTCATTCTCTCTTTGAAGTTCAATAGTATCATTATCATTAAGAATAAGGGTGACAGGAACATAGTCATCACTCTTTATGTTTTTAATGATTAATATACAGATGAACAAACAGATTATTATTGTAGAGGAAAATAATACTAAGCTACTCTTTTTTATTGATACTAACTTTATATTTTTCAGTTTAGGTAACCTCCAATATATTTATTAATAGATTTTTATGTAATAAGTATTAGATATTATAAATATATTGAGAAAGTATAAAGCTTAGAAGTGATAAGGGTAAAATTAAGGTTGACTTTACTAATGGTTTCTATTACAATATAAAAAAAGAAAGAGGTTGTTAAAATGAGGAATATTCTTAACTAGACGATGAATTTAATATAAAAAGCAGTGAATGACATTTTGTTCTATAGAAATGTTTATTTTGGTATGCTTTTTTAGAATCTAAGTTAAGAATAAGTTGATTAACATCCTTTTGATATATCTCATTGTGATTATATCTGTACTTAATGTACAGATTTATTTGTGTTATAGGAAAGTCCTAAAGGCGTAGCCGCTTTTGTTCTTTCAGTGAAAAAGGCTGTAGATAGCTAATTATTCTATCTACAGCTTTTTTAAATTTCTAAGATTGGGGGTGGTAAAAATGAGAATCAAATAATACACCTATTATTGCATTAAAATATAAAAGATTAAAGGAGAGATTCAATAATGCCATATTATAATTACAATAACAAAAGAGTACACTACATTGATGAAGGACAAGGAAAAGCTATTGTATTACTAGCTGGAAATACGGCTTCATCTGCTGTTTACAAAGGAGAGATAGAATATTTTTCTAATGAGTTTCGAGTTATCTGCCCTGATTATATAGGATATGGAAAATCTGATAGAGTAGAAAAGTTTTCATATGATTTCTGGTGGGTGAATGCTATGATGACTTGTGAATTAATGAAATCACTAGGAATAGAAGAATGGATAGCAGTTGGTTCTAGTGGTGGAGGTTTTATAGCTATCAATATGTCAATTATCGAGCCGCAAATGACCAAAGGTGTAATAGCTGACAGTATTTCTGATGAATACGTTTCTTCTGATTTAGCAGATAGACTATATAATGAAAGAAAAGAAAAATCAAAACAACAATGCATGTTCTGGGAATATGCTCAAGGAAAGGATTGGGAACATATAGTTGAATTAGATACTAAAATGATATATGAAGCGTCAAAAAAAGAGGAAAGTATTTTTAAAGGTAAGTTAGAAGATGTAAAATGTCCAGTACTTATTATAGGTAGTTTAGTAGATGAAGCAATACAAAATATTGAAAAAGCAGCTAGCAACATAGCATCAAAGATATTGACATCCAAAGTTATACTTTATCCCAAAGGTAATCATCCTTTTATGTGGAGTTGCCCTGATATATTTCGTAAAGAATCAAGTAATTTTATTAATGAAATAAAATTATAGATTGATAGAAAGGGGAGAACATGAATAATATTGAAATTAGACAATTGAGCAAAGATGAAAAAATACCATATGATTTATTATTGTTAGCAGATCCTTCAAAGGAATTGATTGATGAATATTATAATAGAGGTATCTGCTACGTAGCTTATGATATAGATAAAATAGTAGGTATTTATGTTTTATTAAAAACAAGACCCTTGACAATGGAAATCGTGAATATAGCTGTAGATGAAGACTATCAAGGAAACGGGATAGGTAAAGCTCTTTTATATCATGCTATAAAAAAAGCTAGAGAAAACAGAGCAAAAATACTAGAAATAGGAACTGGTAATTCAAGCATTGCACAATTAGCTCTGTATCAAAAATGTGGATTTCATATAGACAGTATTAATAAGGGGTTTTTTAGAAAACATTATAATGAAAAAATATATGAAAATGGTATAGAATGTATTGATATGTTAAGATTAAGCATGGAAATATAATAGATAAATAATATTTAAGTAATAAATATTTAAAGAAATTAGTAATCTTTTTTAATAGTTTTATGGTATTATCATTACCATAAGTTGAAAATTATGGTAATGAATATAACAAATGACAAGGAGAAATATTATGAATCGAAATACTAAGTTAATTATTCTTTTAATAGTAGCCATGAGTATAGTTCTAGCAGGCTGTAAAGGAAAGACTGATAATACTCAAGTGACTGATATTAATAGTGATGAAAAAGTGATTGATAATGCTGAATCAAAAGAGGCTAATACTAATAAATCAGATAAGGATAAAAACGGGTCAAGTGAAAACCTAGATGAAGAAGGAAAAATCAAAGAAAAAGATAATCTATCATTAGAAGAAAGTGACGGCAATGGGGTTAATGATAAGTATAGTAAATATCTACTGTTCATCAATGAAAATGATGATAATACTCTATATTCATTAAATAAAGAAACCAAGGAATGTAAACAAATATTTGAACGAAGTATAGATAATTCTTATTCTAATGAGTTAATGAAACTTGATAAAAAGAATTACTTCATGTCAAACAACAAAATGTACTTATTGGATGGAGACTCATTCAAAACATCTTTAGTGAAATATATTGAATATCCAGTAAAATTTGCAGGGGATAAGATTCTATATTGTAAAGATAGTAATGTGTATATACAAAATATTGACGACGATAAAGAAATACTTTTACTAGAAAATAAGTACAATCTGAATGTACTTCACGAAGATAACATTACATATATTCAGGTAGATGATTCAAAAGAAGATTATCTTAGACATATCTATAAATATAATATGGAAACTGCGAAATTAGATGAAATAATCAAATTTTCATTACATGATTGTAATTATAATGATGGGATACGAATAACTAAAAATAAAAATCTATACTTTCAAGCAGATTCTAAGATCAAGAAATATGATTATGAAACTGATACAATAGTTGATTTACAAAAAGAAACTTATAATAAGAAAGTAACTGAGGATAGTTTATATGTGTATTCTCCATCTTATTCATTTAATTCAATCTATGTGATTAATGGTAATAAATATATGAAAGAAGCTGATTTTCAAAATTTCATTCCTCCAAAAGGAGTAGTACTTGATGATGATATTTATTTATTAACTACTAAAGGGCATATACTAAGTTTAGATAAGAAGACAACAGATATAATTGATATTCTATATTGGAATAAAGAGTCAGCAAATGACAGGTATGATCAAGAAAAAATATTTAAATTAAAAGATGACAAGATGTATTATGAAGACTACTTGATGGATTTTTATACTGCAGAGGAAAAAGACATGTATAAAGCTAATATAGTAGATTATTACTATATGGGTAATAAAGAACACAAATCAGAGTGTAATAATTCATATATGATTAAAGCTAAAAATACTTATTTGGAATCAGATATCAATGAGGTTAAAGATGATATAAAAGAAGAATATAAGGAATTTGCATTTTCTTCAGAAATATTGGCTTATACAAGGAAAAAGGATAATCATCTAGTTATCATTGATAGAAAATTTGGCGATACATTACTTACTACTGATTTTCCAGTCATTAATATTAAGGCTTACAGTAAACAAGTGTATTATACTAGATATGATGAACAATTTGGTTTTTATTGTTACTCAAAAGATGAGCATAAATTAATTGATAAAAAAATGGTTTTAGATTATGCAGTTACAAACAAAAATATTTATTATAGTACTAATTATCCAATAAGATTTTATTGTAAGGATAAATCTACTAATAAAATTACGTCTACAAATGATAGTGTACAATTAATGATGAGTGAATCAGATACATTGTATTTTGTTGAAAACCAATTATTATATAAAATAAAAGATAATAAGAATAAAAAAGAACTAATCAGTGTTATACCAAAAGGAGGAGCGGTTTCTCATTTATTCATGCATAATAATCAAATTTACTCTGGTGACAGTGGAAGCATGTGTACTAGAATATTTAAATTTGACAAAGAATATAAGAAACCTGATGAGATATTATACGAAGATGATAAGGCTCTAATATATGCAGTAGAAAACTCCTTATATACATATGATAAGATTAATAGGACAATTAAAAGCACTGTGGACTTCTTTTATCCATCAGACAGTACACTAGCAATTACTGATGATGCAGTCTATATAAGTAATGATGATAGCATAGTTTTTAAAATTACCTTAAATACACTAGAGGTCAAAGAGTTCTATAAATCAATATTTGGTATGGGTGGAGAAGGAGACCCACTAGATATGTATATAGTTAATGAAAAGTATTGTGTAATAGGCAATAATAATGGAGTTGCATCTCATGAAGGTATGACTATCATTGATATAGACACAATGAATAGAAAAGATATTAAAACTGGAAATTTGATATATGCATTGAATAATAAAGTATATTACATGGACGAGGATAATAGTTTGAAGGTAATTGATTTGACTAATGGATTTAATATTAATCCTAAGACAATATTAGATTCTGTTTCAGGCTATACAACTATTTATAATAACAATATCATTTTTGAAAAGAGAAACGAACTGATTATGGTTGATAATAGAAATGATAATACAAAATTGATATGTAGTGATTTTAGTTATTTTATAGGAACAAAAAAGGATAACATCTATTACAATAACATTAATGGAGAGCTGGTTAGATTAAATCTATCATCATTGAAAAAAGATGTGATAGGAGACAATTTTTATGATATAGTCGGCATATCTGATATTTATGGACAAACAGTTGTATTATACATGGATAATGATAGCAATTTAATCAGAGTAGATGATGACAAGACTATATTAACCAGCAATATGTATGTTTCATATAAAACAACTAATGATACACTAGTATTCACAAAAGAAGGACAAGATGGAAACCAAATAAAAGATATTGTCTACTTTTATGAAATAGATACAGATAAAATGTATGAAATAAAGTTAGATAAAAATAAGACTGATAATGGTGAGCTGAATTATTTTATTGATGATGAAAAAATTACTATAAAAATTGATAATAAAGAAGAGTGGTCTAGTAAAATTGATAACATAAATTGGTCAATTAAAAAAGAAATTTACTTAGATTAAGAGGTAATAGTTTCTATCTACAAAAATACTTAAGGAGAACTGATTGAAATGGAAGATTTTGATGTAATATGGAATATATATTGTGAATCATTCCCAGAGAATGAACGTAGAAGTCTGAAACAGCAGATGGATATAATGAAAGAGGATGAATACAATTTGTATCCTGTAAAAGATAATAATATAATCGTAGGATTTTATACAACTTGGGATTTAAGCGATTTCGTATATATTGAGCATTTGGCCTTTGACAAAAATAGTAGAGGTAAAGGTCATGGCAGTAAGACTATAAAGAAAATAATAGATGATAGTAATAAGATAATATTAGAAGTTGAAGAGCCAAATACACAAGAAGCCAAGAAAAGAATAGACTTCTATACACGACTAGGATTCAAACTTAATAACTATAACTATGTTCAACCAGCCTATGATAAGAATAAAGAAAGCGTACCTCTACTTATTATGTCATATCCCTCACAGATTAGTGAGGAGGAATTCAATAGTATAAGGGACGAATTATATCTAAAAGTTTATAAAGTAGATTAATATCCTAAAAGTATTATTCAATAATTGAAATTACTTCTTGAATTGGTTTTCTACCGGGACTTTTAATTGGTAAATTAGGAACTCCTATTGGAACTATAGCGGCAAGGTAAAAATCATTATTAGTAAATTGTACAACTTCTGATATTTCTCTAGCCGCATAGTTGCCGCTTGTCATCCAGCAAGTACCATAACCCATAGCTGTAGCAGCTAGAGTTAAATTTTCTATTAATGCTCCTATACTTTGCATCTGTGGTGACATGCTAATTATGTGATTTATTTCTTGCTCATAACCACCAGCTTCTTGTAATTCATCAAGACCAGTTGGAATATAGGAACTAGCATATACCAGAATTACAGCAGGAGCATTTCTGAAAAGAGTAGCGAATCTAACGAACTTGGTAAAAGCTGTTTTTTTGTTTTCATCATGTAATTTATCAGCAATCTCGCTATTTTTTCTCTCAATGGATTTTGCGATCTCTTCAATCTTTTGTTTGTTCTTTACAACAACAAAATGCCAATTCTGAACATTCTTTGCTGAAGGGCAGTATGTGGAAGCTTCAAGTATTTTAGTTATATTTTCCATTGGAATCTCTTGGTCAGTAAATTTTCTAACACTATGTCTATTATAGATGAAATCTAGATTATTCATATATCATATATTCCTTTCTTCATTTATCATAAATATCAGCTATTCAACTTCTACACCAAAAATATGTTATCATGCTTAATACTATAATGATTAGAAAGTTGAGTTGTTTATATTATATAGTAAAAAATAAACTATGTATACGGCAAGAAAAATGTCGCATTAAAATTATTAGTCTTTTTCAGTAATGACAACTAATTATTAAGTATTTTTTCAAAACAGCTAATAATTATACGCATTTTATTAAAAATATAATAATAAATGGCGTATTGCAAAATATGTTGAAATAATTGAACAAAACAAAATTAAGTGATATAATAAATATAAAATATATAATTGATATTCATATATTAATTTAATATTATGAAATTTATTGGAGGGTGTTAAAAATGAAAGGCAAATTAAAAAGTACATTAATTTATGCTTTGTTTTTTGGAGGAATTTGGGGTATAACAGAGGCCACACTTGGTTATCTATTGAATTTAAGTACCATTGGTATTAGTGGTTGTGTTATGTTTCCTATAGGGTATTGTATTCTACGTAAAGCCTATAAGAAGAGTAATAATTTTTCAGTGATCTTTTATTCAAGTTTGATAGCAGGTATCATTAAATTAGTCAATTTATTTATGCCTATCTCACATCCAGTAAAAGTTATTAATCCAGCATTCGCTATAGTTTTAGAAGGATTGAGTGTAATGGCTTTAGTAGCATGGAGTGTTAAGAAAAACAAGGAAATAGGATTTTCTAGTGCATTATTAGCAGGTTTTTCTTGGAGAATCATATACTTTTTAGATGCAGTGATTCTATTCAATATTGGTATTCCATCTAGAATGATTAGTAAAGGTCCACAAGAATATCTGTTAAAATTCTTGATAATCAATAACTTGGTTAATGCCTTCATCATAATGTTAATTGCAAAAGCAGACAAAAAAGGTAAGATATTAAATGTTTCTGAACGTGCTGTAAAACCTATAACAGCTGTATGTTCACTTGTATTAGCTGTAGGTGTTCAATTATTGATGACATATATAAAAACTATAGCATAGTACATATTCTATAATTGTTAAAAATTTTATATTTACAAAATGAGAAATGCTGTTATAATATGTATGTAAAAGTAAATATGTTCGGATGAAGATTGCGGAAGAATTATCGACCGCTTTTGGACGAACCTCTGGAGAGACTCTTAATGAGCACCGAAGGGGAAAACTAATGAATGATTAGTGAAACTCTCAGGTAAAAGGACAGAGGATATATTCACTATAGAATATATTTTGTAACCAGAGGTCAAATCATATGATTTGGCTTTTTTTATTAATAAGCCATGGAATCATACCATTGGCTTTTTTTATTGTAAAAAGATACTATATTTTTCTATAACAAGACATAAATTATTAAAGACGGAGGATTTTGGATGGATACAATGATTGAAATATTTAAGAGAATTGATAGTGTGGTTTGGGGACCACCACTACTTATACTATTAGTTGGAACAGGATTATATCTAACGATTAGGCTAGGAATCATACAGGTTTTTAAGCTGCCTCTAGCACTGAAATATTTATTTGGAAAAGATAAAGATGATAAGGCTGATGGTGATGTATCTAGTTTTGCTGCCTTATGTACTGCTTTAGCAGCGACCATAGGTACTGGTAATATTGTCGGGGTTGCAACAGCTATAAAAGCAGGAGGTCCAGGAGCACTTTTCTGGATGTGGATTGCTGCATTTTTTGGTATGGCAACTAAATACGCTGAATCCCTGTTAGCAGTAAAATACAGGGTAATAGATGAGAATGGTCAGATGTCAGGTGGACCAATGTATTATATAGAAAAAGGACTAGGGAATAAATTTCTTGCTAAACTTTTTGCTATATTTGGTATTGGTGTTGCATTCTTTGGTATAGGGACATTCACACAGATAAATTCTATAACAACTGCTGTGAAGATTACTTTTAATGTTCCTGTAGCAGTGACAGCAGTTGTATTGACATTGCTAGTAACTTTCGTAACACTAGGTGGAATAAAAAGTATTTCAGGTGTGTGTGAATTCATTGTTCCTGTTATGGCTGTTTTATACATAATTGCTTCTCTTACAATAATTATATTTAATATAGAATCAGTACCAAGTGCAGTCTCATTGATTATTAATAGTGCTTTTACACCTATGGCGGCGGCAGGTGGATTCTTAGGTACAACAGTTATGAAAGCTATTCAGAACGGAATATCAAGAGGAGTATTCTCCAATGAGTCAGGACTTGGGTCAGCTCCAATAGCAGCTGCAGCAGCTAAAACTGATTCATGTGTTAAACAAGGTCTTATATCTATGACAGGTACTTTTTTTGATACTATCATAATATGTACTATGACAGGTATATCATTGGTTATGACAGGGGCATTCAAATCAGAATTCGCAGGAGCTGAGATGACTAACTTGGCATTCAAACAGGGATTACCTATAGCTGGTGGAGAATTCATCTTAACTATTGGACTTATCTTTTTTGCATTTACAACAATACTAGGATGGAATTATTACGGTGAAAGATGTACGGAGTATCTATTCGGGGTAAAAGGTATCGTACCATACAAATTAATATTTATAGGATTAGTAGGAGTAGGTGCGTTCCTAAAACTAGACTTGATATGGGTTATAGCTGATATCGTTAATGGATTGATGGCAATACCTAACCTTATTGGAATCATTGGTCTAAGTGGAGTCATATCATTTGAGACTAAACAGTATTTTAGAACTCTTAAGGAAGAAAGATATAGATAGGTAAAATTAAATGTAGAGTAATAATTATTATGAAAAGCTTAGGATGTTATTAATCCATAAGCTTTTTAAATTGTTTGAAAATGGACAATATTGTGCAATAAAGAACAAGATTATCTTCTAGTATCTATAGTTAACGTATGATATTATTTTAATAAAATAACAGTATTTAATAAACTTATCTTTTTATTTCCTTTAGAAAACTTTATAAAAATAATATACAATCTCCTTTTATTTTTTTGTTTAGATAGATTAATACATTAATAAATTAATGTATTAATCTATTAAATATAATCATAGAGTAATAGTTAACTAAAATTGACTAGATTAAAACCTATAAGAGACAAAAGAAATAAAAAATAGGAGGAAGGATTAGCATGAAGAAATTTCACAATCTTATGACTCTAATTATTGCAGTTTTATTACTTTTTACAACTATTACATGTACTAGTACGCAGGCACAACAGATTAATGAATGGCAGACTGGAGTAAGTTATAGTGTTGGGGATTTAGTAACTTATAATAGTACAGTTTATGAATGCAGACAGAATCATACTTCATTAGTAGGATGGGAGCCACCTAATGTTCCATCACTTTGGTTGGCAACTACAACACCAGATCCAGATCCAAATCCAGACCCAAACCCAGACCCTAATCCAGATCCAGGTCCAGGTCCCTCAGATCTTGAAAGAGTGGTTGTTGGATATTGGCATAATTTTGATAATGGTTCGGGGGTAATAAGACTTAGGGACGTAACTACAGATTTCAACGTAGTTAATGTAGCTTTTGCAGAACCAGTAGGTGATACATATACAATGGCGTTTTCACCTTTTAATGCAACAGATGCAGAATTCAAATCAGATATTCAAGAATTGAAGGCTAGAGGTACTAAGGTTTTAATTTCAATCGGAGGAAGTAATGGAACAGTTGAGCTACTTAATAACACAGCTAAGCAAACATTTATATCAACAATGATTAATATCATTGAGACTTATGGTTTTGATGGTATGGATATCGATCTTGAGGGCAGTTCACTATCATTAGATGCTGGAGATACAGATTTTAGTAATCCAACTACAACTAAGGTAGTTAACTTAATTGATGCAATAACAGCAATACGCAATCACTTTGGTAATGATTTTGTTTTAACTATGGCACCTGAAACTGTTTATGTTCAAGGTGGTTATAGTACATATGGAGGTTCTTGGGGAGCATATTTACCTGTTATCTATGCACTTAGGAGTGAGCTTGATTATATTCATGTACAGCATTATAATTCTGGTTCTATGGTTGGACTTGATGGTATGTCTTATACACAAGGGACTGCTGATTTTCAAGTAGCAATGGCAGAGATGTTATTAAAAGGATTTCCAGTAGGTAATAATCCTAATAATGTTTTCCCAGCTCTAAGAGAAGACCAGATAGCTATAGGTATACCTGCGTGCAGTAATGCGGCAGGGGGTGGCTATATTAATAATACTGAAATGAAAAAAGCTCTTGACTATATTGTAAAAGGTCAATCGTTCAATGGACAGTATCAGTTACAAAAACCAGAAGGATATCCTGACTTAAGAGGAATTATGACATGGTCAATTAATTGGGATGCTTATAATAATTATAATTTCTCAACATTCTATTCTAATTATTTTGGCACTCTTGGAATTATTAATCCAACACCAACACCTCCACCAGCAGGTAAAAGGATAGTTGCCTATTATCCTGAATGGGGAGCTTATGCAGGACATAACCAATATGCACCATCGGATATCCCATGGGATAAAGTGACTCATATAAATTATGCATTTGCAGATATTAAAAATGGGGAAATTGCATGTTTTGATGAATGGGCAGCCAAGGGTATATCTTTTGGAGAACCTTGGGATTCACCTTACAAAGGATGTTTAGGTCAGTTCAAAAAATTGAAGCAGCAATATCCTAATACTAATATCCTTATTTCAGTAGGAGGATGGTCAAGATCAGCAGAATTTCATAATGTTGCGGCTACACAGGCTTCAAGAGAAAAATTTGCTCTTAGTGTAGTAGACTTTTTAAGAGAATGGAACTTTGACGGTGTAGACATTGATTGGGAATATCCAACATTCTACCGAGCAGGAGATACAGTTGATAATCCTAATGATCTAGGTACACCTTATGCGACTCCAGATGAGAAGCAGACTTTTACTTTGTTACTACAACAGCTTAGGACTACTCTTGACCAAGCAGGTGCTGCTGATGGAAAATATTATTATGTAACTACTGCTGTAGGTTGCGGCAAAGATAAAATAGACCAGACAGAGCCTAATCTATACGCACAATATGTAGATTTTATCAATGTCATGACTTATGATATGCATGGTGCTTGGGAAGGCATAACAGGTCATCAGTCACCAATGTATTTTGATACTAATGCAGAAAATGCTTACAGGTCCTATTTCCAAACATTATATACTGACCCTGCGGAAGTAGAAGCCAATGTTGAATTAGCTAGGAAATACACAGTACATGAAGCAATGGAGTATCTGAAAACTTTTGGTATACCAGCTGATAAACTAGTTCTAGGTTCACCATTCTATTCAAGAGGATGGGCAAAAGTACAGAATAATGGACCAATAAGTACTTTACCAGGATTGTATGCAACTTGTTCTGGCACTAATCATACAGGTACTTATGGGGCACATGGTATTTGGGATGGAGGAAGATACGCTGGTAATAACCCATACTATACCATGATAAGCAAAGAGCAAGACAACTCATTCCAAAAATATCGTGACCCAGTTTCAAAAGTTCCATATCTCTATAGTGAGTCAAAAGGAGAAATGTACACTTACGAGGATGCTGTCTCATTACAAGAGAAAATTGATTACGTAATTAATAATAACTATGGAGGTATCATTTTCTGGGAACTAACTGGTGACTATGTTGCAGCTACTGGCACTAACAAAGGTGGAACAGGTGAATTAGTTAATCTACTTTATAATGGGTTACTTGGACCATAAGAATGTTAATAATTAATGGATGGTATCAGTTTTGATACCATTCTTTTTTATAAATATTTTTAAATATTAAATATAATTTGAAAATGTATACAGAAATTCCCATTGATGAGGAAGTATATAATAGGCATTTTATATTTCCTTCAAAAGATAAAGTGTATATTATCAAAGATGAAGATGATAAATTAATTATAGATATTTATCCTTTCAAAGGAGAAGTTAAATATATAGAACCCAAAATTGAAAAATACTCAAATAATAAAAATAAAATTTTAAAATAACCATCCAATATTAAAAAAATGGATGGTTTTTGTTATAATGATACAATACGGGGGGGGATAATTATGGGAAAAAAAGCAGCTAAGAGACAGAGTATTACTACCAAGTATTTTTTGAATTTTATTATATTGATTATTATACCTGTATTGTTAATTAGTTTCCTACTGAATATGGCTTACAAAAATATTTTTGTAAACCACTATTCTGAGATGGTCATGCAAACTATGGAACAGATGTCTATAAGAATACAGGACGAATTGAATAATATTTCCTTGAAAAGTGCTATGATAGGAAATGATTCAGAAATAATCAATCTAGTATCTAGGATGAAAAAATCTGAAGCTGAGGGTTATCAGCGTTTAGACCTGTCTAATCAAGTAAATTCTAAAATAAATTCATTGTTGAATTGCTCTGATGATATATATTCAGTTATTTTCTTTTATAAAGACGGTGGACATTACTATTTCAAAAGCCCTTTGATTCAAGACGAGAAAACTTTGAGAAAAGAAGCTTGGTATAGGGAAACCATCCAGAATAAAGGTAGAATCATAATGCCAGAAAAAACAAAAGAACTAATAAGCACTGGGCTTAGTCAAAAACAATTGTATTTTTCAATGAGTCCAGATATCTTAGGTGAACAGAATGAAGTTGAAGTGGTTTGCTTTGTTTTTATGCCCAAAAGTATAGATTCTATATATGCCAAGTATCAAAATCAAAGAATGGGAACAGGATTACTAATAAATAAAGATAATGATATTATCGTATCATCAGATAATAAAATCACTAAAGAAAATATCCAAAAATGTGGTCTCTTCAATCAAAATTATATAAAGAGCAGTTATAATGATGTAGTGTTGAATAATAAGAAAAATATGATCTATACTTACTTAACTAATAACGATAAATGGTTACTAGTCAATATAATTGATTACAATATGCTAACCAGTGAGATGAATCAGGTAATGATGTACTTTGTTTTAATCTATATAGTCATAATTATTCTATTCATTATTTTTGCTGTTTTCTTTATCAAAGACATAATTACTCCAATCAAACAATTAATCAGTAAGATGAAAAGCGTTCAAAAGGGGAATTTTGATGAGAAGATTGTTGTAGAAGGTAGTTCTGAAATAGTTGAAATGGGTGAATCTTTCAATAATATGGTATCGGAGATAAATCAATTGATTATTGAAAGGGACATCCAAGAAAAAGAAAAAAGCAATGAAGAAATGAAAGCCTTGCAGGCTCAGATTCAACCTCATTTCATATATAATACCTTATCATCGATTAGACTCATGGCAATGGTAGCAAAAGTAGATGGTATCAAAAATATGACTGATGCCTTTATGAAGCTCCTTTCTGCCATATTTAAGCATAATGATTCCTTGATTAAGGTAAAAACAGAAATAGAATATCTTAATAATTATTTGTACATAATGAAAGTCAGATTTGATGAATTATTCACAGTTGAATATGACATCAGTGAAGAAATAGAATCTTTATATATGATTAAACTTACCCTACAACCTCTTATAGAAAATGCTATTCATCATGGAATCAGTAAAGTTGATAGGAAAGGTATAATAAGAGTTAGAGGTTATCTACAGGAAGAGCTCTTAATATTTGAGATAGAAGATAATGGGGTGGGTATTGAAAAAGAAAGAATATATGACATAATCCATAGCAAAAAAAGTGAAGACAGGAAAAGTTTTAACCATATAGGTGTAAACAATGTGATGCGGAGAATAAAATTGAATCATGGGGAAGGTTATGGCATTACAATTGATAGTGAATATATGAAATACACAAAAGTTACATTAATACTTCCAATAATACACGAAGGAGGAAAAAGTGATGTATAAAATTTTGCTTGTAGAGGATGAACCTATTTTCAGATTTGCTTTGAAAACCTTGATAGAATGGGAAAAGTACAATATTGATATGAGTTTGGAAGCGCCCAATGGAAAAAAAGCATTGGATATAATGAAAGATAACATGGATATTGATGTTATTATAACAGACATAAATATGCCTGTTATGGATGGACTAAAACTCATAGAAGAGATAAATGAAATGTCTATAAATCCAGCAATCATAGTACTTAGTGCCTACGATGATTTCCATTTGGTTAGACAAGCTTTCAAGTACGGTGTAACTGATTATATACTTAAAAGGGAAATGGAACCTGAGCAAGTATTAGAATTAGTGCTTAATGTAATTAATAAGCATAATAAGGTTAAAAAAAGTCACAACCAGGTCAAGAAAGACAAAAACAAATTCCTTAAGAGCTTATTATCTGACAGAGAAAATTATGATATAGATCAGGAGATAGATGATTATTCTATTAGATTGTATAGCAGTAACTTGACTGTATTGTGCATCCTTGTAGATAACTTCAGGCAGATTGAAACTAGATATAAAGATAGTATCAAAGATTTTGAAAGAAGTGTGGTAAGGGCAATAGACCAAGTACTGAATAGACTGGAATTTGGAGAAGTATTTCCAATGTCCTCAAAGGAATACATTATTATTCTATCAAGCAAATCAAACAGCCTGACTAAGATAAATAATGAAATAAATGAAATTCTGGAAGGTATTAGGCATGTTCTTTTTAATGGAGTTAATATCAAAACTAGTATTGGAATAAGTGATATAAAAAGCGGATATGACTATATACCATTTTCTTATACACAAGCAAAGAGAAATGCACAGTTAAGATTCTTATTGGGAAAAGGAAAGAATATATTTCCAGAAGACTCTATATATGTAAAAGAAAGTAATAGACATAGTATTATTGGTGAAGAAAAAAAATTATTAAAAGCATTGGATAAGCTCAATAAAGGAGCTGCTTTTCAAGAATTAGAAAGGATATTTGGGATTATCAGTACCTTCAAGATAAAGAAGATAAATGATATCCTTATACCTTATATGGAATTGTTTTTCCTGATTTCCCAGTACATAAATGATATTGATATTGATTACAGTCTTCCTAATGAAAAGGTTGATTTTTATGAGCATATAAAAGCATATGAAACTATTGATGAAGTAAATGCATGGATAAAAAGTTTAGTAGAAGATATAATCAATTATCTACAAGAGGGTAGATATCTAGGAATAAGTTCATCCAGTAAAAAGGCAAAACAGTTTATTGAAAACCATTATATGGAGAAGATTACATTCAAGAATGTATGTGAGCATGTTCACCTAAGTGAAGCATATTTCAGTAAAATATTCGCTAAAGACTTAAAGCTTACCTTTACAGAATATTTAACGAAAAAAAGAATAGAAGAAGCCAAGACATTATTATCAGATACAGATATGAAGATATATGAGATTTGCTATTCAGTAGGATATGCTAATGTTGAACACTTCAGCAGAACCTTCAAAAAAATAGTTGGTATGAGTCCAAAACAGTATAAGAAATCCTAATACTTAATAAAGCACAAAAAAACATCAAGAAAAACAATAAATATCATAAAATCTATAAAAAGTTATCAGTGTATAAAAAGATTTATTAATAATTGCATAAAAGATATCATAAATAGCCTAGTATAAATCATTAAAAATGACTAATTAATATTGTAAGATATATATGAAATTACATATAGGGTAATTATTTATATAAACTCAAGGAGGGAATGAAAATGAAATCATTCAAAAGGCTAAGTGTTTTATTATGTTTAACTTTATTGATAAGTATCATTGGGGTAGGATGCCAAAAAAAAGAAGATGACAATGGGGAAAAAGAAGTTTCTAATAATGTTCAAAAAGAAAACAGCGAGGAAACTAATAAGAAACCTGTTACTTTGACTTTTGTACTATGGAATGAAGTTGGTTATGAATATCTTACAGGGATAAACAGCATTAGTGAGGCTTATAAAAAAGATCATCCTAATGTGACTATTAAGGTAGAGCAGATTCAACCAACAGAATATGATAATACAATGAAAATAAGAAATTCAGCTAATCAATTACCAGATGTATTTTTGGTAAGAGCAAGTAACCTGTTAACCTATAAAGAGATAATGGTACCATTGAATGAGCTTGAAGCTGCTAAAAACAATAATGTAGCTCTTGATTATGCGTTAGATGGTAACGTTATAGGAATTCCACAAGGAGCATTCAATGAATTTGTTTACTATAGAAAAGACATTTTTGAAAAATATGACCTGGAGATTCCTAGAACTTGGGATGAAGTCATAAGTACTGCCAATACAATCAAGGAGAAAGGTGAATATATTCCACTATTACTTGGTGGAAAGGATTCATGGACAACATATCCATTCAATGAATTCATGCCATTATTACAAGCTAATGATGGAAAATACTGGAGTGATATGGCTTCAAAAGATGAACCATTCAGTAAGGGCGAACCTTTCTATGAATCATACACTAAGATAAAATCACTCTATGATGCAAAAGTATGTGGAAACGATCCACTTGGATATGGTTGGGATCAACAAAAAGCTATGTTCCTAGCAGGTGAAGGTGCAATGTTAGCAGCTGGTCAATGGTTTGCTCAAGAATATGACACTATGGGTGGCAACAAAGATGAAGATCTTGGTATATTCGTTCTTCCTGTACGTGAATCAAAAGACGAACCATTAAATGTTATTACAACTGCTGAAGGTTTTATGGGTACTCCAAAAACAAGTAAGAACATTGAAGAAGCAAAAGAATTCATTAACTGGTTCTATATGAGTGATTACTATAAAGAATATGTAGATTACACACAACAATTATCTACTATGAAAGATGTAAGTGCAGACATACCTTTCTTTAACCAAGCTTTTGAAGGTGTTGATCTGGAATATGTAGTATATGATGCAGGAAATGAGGAATACAAGAAAATAGCTGACACTATAAGCTTTGATGTAAAAGGTATGGGACAGGATATGTTGGCTGGAATAGATTTTGAAAAGATGATGAGTGACATGAATAAGAAATGGAAAGATGCAAGAAATAAATAAGCTGCATATAACCTAGAGGGATTCTTTATTTTAATTATAATTACAAGCTTTGAAAGAATTAATATCAACTTTCTTTCAAAGCTTTATTTGAAAAAACAATAATAGCTTTTTACCTTATATAGAGGGGATGGACAGTGTAATGTTAACTAATAGAAACAGACAAAAAAATATAATAATTGTAAGTTTCTTAGTTATTCCTACTATCCTATTGGCAGTGTTTGTCATATTTCCTTTGTTCAAACTTTTTCATCTGAGTTTTACTGATTGGGATGGTATGAGCAAGTCAATCGGATATGTTGGAGTCAATAACTATGTAGATGTTGTTAAAGATAGTGATGTATGGGTTAGTTTAAGGAATAATGGTACTTATTTTGTGATTCATCTACTATTTATTCCTATTGAAATGTTTATTGCATTTCTATTAGATAAAAGAGTAAGATTCTCAAAAGGATTCAAAGGAATAGTTTTCCTTCCATATATAATTAATGGTGTTGCAGTGGCATATATGTTTTCATTTCTTTACAGTTCTCAAGGGGGAGTTTTAAATTCAATCTTAGAATTGTTTGGAGTCGCTCCTGTATCATGGATCAGTAATATGAAAACAGTCAATTTCTCACTGGCTGCTGTATCCATTTGGCGATTCTGTGGTATACACGTTATATTATTTTTAGCAGGTATTCAATCTATTCAGGGAGAGATGTTGGAGGCTGCTAAGGTTGATGGAGCTAATTCATTCCAATTGTTCACTAAGATAGTGATACCTAACATTAGAACAGTAATTGAGATTATACTATTCTTGAATGTAAGAGGTGCACTAATGATATTTGATATTCCGTTTGTAATGACAAGTGGGGGACCAGGAAAATCAAGTACAACTTTTACTCTGTATACAATACAGCAAGCATTCACTTATAGCCATTTCGGTAAAGCATCGGCTATGGCAGTTGTTTTACTGTTAATGATAGTGATATTGAGTGTTATACAGAAAAAGGTAATATCAGAGAAGAGGTGAATAGGATGAAAAGGAAAAATAAATATAAATTTAAAAGAAACTTAGTTGAAGTGCTGAAAATAATGTTTTTCTTAGGAATAACTATAGTTGTATTTCTTCCTATTATGGTTACTGTTTTTGCATCTTTCAAAACTCAATTTCAGATTGGTTCAGAATTTCCTTTGAAACCTCCTACACAATTTTTCTTGGATAATTTCAAGTTTGTATTTGAGAAAGGAAATGTACTTACAGGACTTAAGAATTCACTTATCCTAGTAACTGTTTCAGTAGTGGTAAATGCAGTATTATCGACAATGATTGCCTATATTCTCAGCCGTTTCGATTTCAAACTCAAGAAAATGTATTTTTTGATATTTTTGATGGGTATGCTTGTACCAAGTTTCGTTACAGAGATAGCAAGGTTTGGGATAATTACTAAAGTAGGTTTGTATAATACTCTGTTAGCACCAATAGTAATATATATCGGAACGGATTTGATGCAGATATACATCTACATGCAATTCATGAATCAAATACCTATGAGTATTGATGAAAGTGCGATGATTGATGGAGCTTCATATTTTACCATATACAGGAAAGTAATATTTCCAATGGTCATACCAGCAACTGCCACTTTGGGAATACTCAAGGCAGTTGAAGTAATGAATGATATGTATATTCCTTATTTGTATATGCCATCAGAAAGTAAACGTACGCTGACAACCATGTTAATGAGCTTTGCAAGTCAGAGAAGCGGGGCATGGCCTCAATTAAGTGCCGCAGTAATAATAGTAATGATACCAACGGTTACTTTATATATTGTTTTCCAGAAATACATATTTGATGGTATTGTCGCTGGAGCAGTAAAAGAATAGGGAGTTAATATAAATCTATTTCAAGGAGGAGAAGGTATATGAAAAGAAAAAGAAGAAGAGGAACAAAGGTATTGGTACTATCTTTTATGCTCATGTTTTTACAGGTTTTTGGAGTTTTTATGCCAGTATCAGCTAAAGAGGTTATCAATGAGGAAAAACAACAAGGACTGGCTGCATCTGGGGTTGCAGAAACCATGGATAGTAATATGACAACTATCAGTTCTAATCAAATGACTGTCATTATAGATAAGAATTTCCCAAGAGTGGAAAAATATCAAATGGCTTCAGGAGAAGTAATGTATGGTCAAGAGAGTACATTGGATAGCATCAAAATCAATGGAGTAAATTACAAACCTCAAGTTGATTTTTTGAAAGTAAATGATAATCAAGCTGAGTATACACTTAACATCACTGATATAGATGTGGTTATGACAATCAAAATGGAAGTAGTAGATAATAAACTACTGTTTGATATTACTGGTATTTTGGAAAATGGAAATACCTTAGTAAAGAATATTGAAATACCTAATCACAGCTTATTAGCTGTACATAGCAATCAAGAAGGTGCAGCTTTTGCAGGGACACGCATGTATAATGCAGTAAGTGGAAGTGGTGACATTTTTACATCTGTAGAGAACACTGTATCTGTAGATAATCAACCTCTTAACTATATGTATGCAATTATTAATACTAACCAGTTAGCAGGAACTATATGGACTAACGCATTACCTGATTATAGTAGCGATAGAGATAATGAACGAATCAAAAAGCAGACTGTAGGAAAAACAGGTTATTACAGTACAGGAATCTGGAGTGCTTCTTGGTTATACAGACCAGACAAAATTGATGAAGTAGAGGCATTACCAAGTGCAAAAGTGATTATTACTGGTAATGCCAATTATGATGACTGTGTTGATTGGCAGGATGGAGCAGTTGCATTTCGTGAAATAATGAACAATCCAAAGTTCAGTGAAAAAGTACCAGAGTTATTGATACATAGGATACCATTTAATTTTGCAAGTCAAGCAACCAATCCATTCCTAAAAACTCTAGACGAAACAAAAAGACTATATCTGGCTACTGATGGACTTGGACAGTTTGTAGAGCTTAAGGGCTATCAATCAGAAGGACATGATTCAGCACATCCAGATTATGCAGGACATATTGGTATTCGTCAAGGTGGAGCTTGTGATATGAATACATTGATTGATGAAGGACATAAGTATAATGGATTTTTCGGTGTTCATATTTCTGCAACAGGTGCTCACCCTGAGGCTTATGCATTTGACAATGAATTAGTTAATATAAATAAACCAGGTTGGGATTGGCTTGATTCCTCATATGATTTTGATAAGCCAACAATGAGAAGAGAAGCTACTACCAATAACAGATTGAATAGATTCAGAGCGTTGAAAGAAGAAGCGCCAAACCTTGACTTTATTTACGCTGATGCTTGGTTTGAGAATGGATGGAATGGAAGAAGGCTGGCTAGAGAGATTAATTCACTAGGATGGGCTATGACTACTGAATTTCCTAATACATTAGAAGAAGATTCTATCTGGTATCACTGGGCTGTAGATTATAATTACGGCGGACAGGATATGAAAGGCTTCAACAGTAAAATAGCCAGATTCATACGTAATCACCAAAAAGATACGTGGATTGCACGTAATGAGCTTCTTGGTGGAGCAGAAGTAACTGACTACGAAGGATGGCAGGGAAGTAAGAATTTTGACAATGCTATAAAAGTTGTATTCGAGGTTAATATGCCAACGAAATATCTACAGCATTTTCCTATAATAGAATGGGAATCAGATACTATCAATTTTACAGACAATGTAAGTGTAAGTAATAAGACAGGATCAAAAATCATAACAAAAGACGGTATCAACGTTTTAGAAGGAAGTAAATATCTATTACCATGGGACCCAGCTACAGAAGAAAAATTATATCACTATAATAAAAATGGTGGTACTAGTACATGGAAACTGCCTTTAAGCTATGAAGGGCTTGATACAGTTAAGTTATACAAACTAACTGACCAAGGTAGAGAATTCATTGAGGATATTCAAGTTATTCAGGGACAAATAACTATTAATGCAGATCCAGCTACACCATATGTAGTGTATAAGCAAGATGAACAGGTACATGAAGGTGTTGATTTTGGGCAAGGAACGCTTATCAAGGACCCTGGATTCAATAATGGTGATTTTGATGATTATACAGTCACTGGAGAAGGAGTGTCAGTGAAACGTAATGATTCTTCACAATATGAAGTAGTAATTGAAAATGGTAGTGGTGCAACTATAAGCCAAGAAATTACTGGTTTATCAGAGGGAGCATATGCGGCTTCAGTATATGTAGAAGTAAAAGGTAATAGACGTGCATCTATTGGTGTTATGACCAGTGATGGAAATGATGTTTCCAACTATACAGATAATTCCATAGCTTATAACTATATCTTGGCTGATTCAAAAAACAATACCAAAATGCAGAGAATGAGAGTATTGTTTGACGTTCCATCAGGTAGTGACTTGGCTACTATATATTTAAAAACAGAAGCAGGTACAGATACAGTCATTTTTGATGATTTACGTGTTGTTAAGACAAAAAGAGTTGCTAAAGGAGAAGATGTGTATTTTGCAGAGGATTTTGAAAATATAGTTCAAGGGATATATCCATTTGTTAAAGGTTCTGCTGGTGGTGTCAATGACCCAAGAACTCATCTATCCGAACTTAATGCTCCATATACTCAAAAAGGCTGGAACCAAAAAGAAATAGATGATGTAATTAACGGTAACTGGTCACTGAAATCACACAAGGAATCAGCAGGACTTGTTTATCAGACTATACCTCAAAATCTAAGATTTGCTGAAGGTCAGTGTTATGAAGTAACTTTTGTATATGAAACTAATGCTGGTGGTGCTTACGATTTCGTAATTGGAGATGGGGAGACACAAATATATACCAAGCCTGTAAAATTTGCTGATGAACCTACACAATTTACAAAATCATTCCAAGCATCTAATTCAGGAGAAAGCTGGATAGGTATAAAATGTGTTAATGGAAATTCAAGTGATTTTGTCCTTGATGATCTTATTATAAAAGAAATTGAATATCTGCCATCTGAGCCAACTGAGATAACTCCAGTGGACTTAAGTAAAGTATCACAATCTAATATGACTGCCACAGCAACAAGTCAAGAGACTTGGGACCCTGCCTCAAATGCTATTGATGGGGACAAAGGAACTCTATGGCATACAAAGTGGGATTTATCAGATTCACTGCCTCAATCAATTACACTAAACCTTAACGATACTTATAAGATCAATAAGGTAGAGATGCAGCCAAGGACTAGTCAATATAACGGAATAATATCCAAGTACAGACTTTATGTATCTACTGATGGAATTGATTATAGAAAAATAGCAGAAGGAAATTGGGATGTAAATTATGATGCAAAAACAATTACTTTCAATGAAACAGAAGCTAAGTATGTTAAACTTGAAGCCATGGAAGGTTATGGTGGATGGGCAAGTGTTGCTGAACTAGAAGTATACAGGAATGAAGTTTCCATAGTAGAAACTGCACCTATAGAAGTAGAAACTGGAGTAGGCTATGCACCAACACTTCCAGTGGAATTACCTACTAGATTAAGTGATAATTCTATCATGGATTTACCTATAGCATGGGACGGTATTGATAGAGAGAATTATATGAAGGAAGGAACTTTTATTGTAGAAGGTCATGTCAACGGAAGTGAAACCATAGTTACTGCTACAATAATAGTAAAATAATATATTCATTATATCAAAATAAGAGCAGGGTGCTAAATACATTTTTAACGTCAATATCAAGGAAGATAGACTAGGTTTAGCGGTAAGCGAAGCCATGGACGGCGGAGCTCATACCCTTTAAACAGGACGTTTAAGGGTATGAATAGCTAAATCTAGTCTATCTTCCAAAAATTTATAGCCATCTCTAAAAATGTATTATCAACGGCCCCCTGCGATTTTTAAAAGAGTTCATTCAATCTTTCTAAAACATTACCTCCACCATTAAGTGAAATACTGCCAACTCTTTCACATATTTTTTCAATATGCTCCAGTTCTTTGAGTTTGTAGAGAGTCTTATTCTCATCCATTAGTTTTGCAGTGTTCAATAAGCTTCTTGTGGATGCTATTTCCTCACGTCTTGTTATAACATTGGCTTGAGCTTTTTTCTCAGCTATTAGAACAGTATTAAGTATATCTTTTATTTCTCCTGGCAGAATCACATCTTTTATGCCTGCATATATGAATTCAATACCCATTTCAGATTCTTTTTCTTTTAATCTTGATAGTACATAATCAGCTACTTCTTGTTTCATTTTCAATAGGTCATCTAGTTTTATTGTGCCTATATACTCACGTAGTATAAGCTGTATCAATATATATATTTGGTTTACATAATGTTTTATATCAAGAGTTACTTTTAGAACATCTGTAACCTTGTATTGACAGAAGAAGTTTAGTCTAAGAGTCACTTTATCAGCTGTCATGATTTCTTGTCCAGTCATATCTAATTGTGATTGTCTCATATCTATACCATCTGCCGTAACATCAACATATTTCGTCCAATAAAAATATCTTCCAGCATCAAGAATTTTAACGAAATTATTGTTATAGAAAAGTACGGCTTTTTCATATGGCTGTACATGTATCTCAACATATTTGTCTCTTAGTCTAGGATGAAAGATATTCTTACTATTGAATATGTTTTTTTCAATATCTTCATCTATTTCAGGTTTAGTCATATCTATTATCTTAAAATCATTTTTCTTATGTATATTCCAAAAGGCATATTTACCTGTTTCATATATGTCTGATAATTTCCCATCTATGTAATGTAAAACTAATTGGTTGTCTTTAACATCTATAATATCTAGTTCACTTAATAACTTATCATCATCCGCTAATATATCTAGATCGAACTTTACGTTAAATCGTTGTTTAGTTACATCTAAAATAACAACTTTATATTTTAGAAAGGATAGAAATGAATATTTTCCTGGTTCAAGGGATTTGATATAATCTCCATTCTGGAATAAAAGTCCTCTTTCAGTTTTTTTGATATAATATTTCATCTAATAATCTCCTTTCAGATATTTCTTGGTTAATAAGTCCGATTCCTGCAAATCAAGTGCGGGATTACTGTTAAGTAAAGACTATAGTATATCGGGGATATAATGAGGTACATTATGTTAGACTAAGATGAATTTCATTATACCTTGGATATATTCTAATCCAAACGGTATCCCAGTGATCTCAAAGCACTTGATTTGTTGCACTTGAAAACCGTTATAAATAATCTCAAGAATCAAGATTATTATATTAGTTCTCTTGTGCAGGGGAATCAGATTAAATCAATAATATTTTTGGGCAACTATAAAGGTTGCATAATCTTGGGGATTCGAACCCCAAACATTACTTTTTAATGTTTTAACCAGTTAGTGCTCTAACTTGAGCATAATTGAGGTACTTAACCTCTTTTATCCGTATCACTTCGGCATACCTTCAGAGAATTCTTAGGCACCACAAGACATTAAAAGTCTTAGCATAGAAGAAAATACAATTTATAATTAAGGAAGATAAAACTTCCAATAATTAACCTTTTACTACACCAATAGTTTTCAGCTTTTTTATTGGTTCTATCAAATCAAGTTCATTATTAATTACAGTATCTATATCTTTATAAGCGAACTTTGATTCTTCAGGTATATCTTTCTTGGATCTTTTACCAATTATTACTTCGCTTGCTTTCAGGTCATTGATTACTTCATCAACTCCAAAGGTTTCCATTGCTTTCTTTCTGGACATCAATCGTCCAGCACCATGAGAACAAGAATGAAAGCTTTCAGGATTACCTTTGCCTTTTACAATATAACTATAAGAGCCCATTGCACCTGGAATAATGCCAAGTTCATTTTCTCTTACACGTATTGCACCTTTTCTATGTACCCAGACATTCTTACCATAATGATGTTCAATGGCAGCATAGTTATGATGACAATTAATCAAATCAGTATAATCAGTATTGAAATCACAATGTTTCTTAACCCATTTGTTTACTATATTAATGACATTATCAAGTATCTGACTTCTATTTTCACTAGCAAAACCTAAGGCTAGACTCATCCAATTAATATAATCTTGACCTTCCTTGGTATTTACAGGTAGAAATGCTAATCTATATTCATCAGGTACCGAAGAGAACCATCTAGTGTTTAATTCTCTTGCTAACTTATGATAATAATCACATATTTTATAGCCAAAATGACGACTGCCAGTATGAAGCATTATACATACCAATCCTTGTTCATCTTCTTGTAGTTCAATAAAATGATTGCCACCACCAAGAGTACGTATTTGGTAATATCCATCTTCAAGTTCTGGAATAAGATCTTTTGCATCCTGATATATACCAAGATTCTTAATAGCATCATCTAATATTTTACACTCTTGTCGACTGGTATGATGGGAAAACCCAACTGGTATATTTCTAAGAATATCACCTATGATGCCTTGAAGTAATGTACCATTAGGTGTTTTGGTTTCTTTTAATAATCTTACAGGGATATTAGTTTGGATAAAAGCCATACCACAACCAATATCAACTCCTACAGCATTAGGTATTATTACATTCTCAGCTGCTATTACTCCACCTATGGGCATTCCTTTTCCAGTATGTGTATCAGGCATTAGGCAAACCCATTTATGTAAAAAAGGTAGATTAGATAAATTCGTAGCTTGTGCCATACATTCATTTTCGATTTTACTTTTATCTTCAACCCATATTTTTATAGGTATTCTATTTTTTTCTTTATTATAAATTACAAACATTTTTTTCACGCCCTTATCAATTATGTATATCTCATCCTCATGAACCATATGTTACCATCCAGCTGATTATTTATCATTAAAAAAAAGTTGCGAACTTAAAATTGACATGACTTTTCTGTAATGATAGTATTTATAGGATAGAAGTTTATCACAATGCAGATAGTGATTTTAGTAGAGTAAGAATGAAGGTGATATATATGGCTGGGTTCAACGAGTTAATAAAGAATTATGAGAAGATACGAGATTATCTAAGGGATTTTCATATATATGGTTATAAATGTCGTAATGACTTTGAATCAAGAAGTGGACGGAGTTACGATAATGAGAGAAGAAGGATAGAAAATTATTTATCTGGTTATATAGGACATGATAATTCAGTTAGAGGCAAAAAATTATATATAACAGCTGATACCGTTGATCTAGAAGAAAATCCTCTTTTTATAACTTGGATGACAAAGACATTTACCAAAAATGATATAATGTTACATTTTATTATCTTGGATATTTTAAGTATAGATGAAAGACTGACATTAAATGAAATTACGGATATTATAGTTAACGATTATCTAAGTATATTTGATGATATCAAGATACCCGATAATATGACTATAAGAAATAAACTGAAAGAGCTTACAGGAATAGGATTTTTACATAGTGTTAAAAAAGGAAGGACATTACATTACCATATTAATAGACAAGGAATTGCTTCATTATCAAAAGACACAATTGATAAACTACTTCACATCTGTGGTTATTATCAAAATGTATTTCCAGTTGGAGTTCTAGGGAATTTTATTCGTAATAGAGTAGATAATTCTATTGTAAACAAACCTATATTTTCATTTCGTCATATTCATTTAGCTCATACACTAGACGATGAAATATTACTTAATATCCTAATGGCTATTCGTGAACATAGAAATATTGAGTTCGTAAGTACCTATAGAAGAAATAGCAATATAAAAGTAAAACTCCTACCTTTAAAAATATTAGATAATTTGAGTAGCGGCAGAAGGTATCTAGCTGCTTATAACAATAAATATAAGCGATATGGAACATACAGAATCGATAATATAAAAGAAGTAGTAATTGGAGATATAGATGATAGCTATGAATCACATGTGAAAAATCTATTGGAGCGTTCAGAAAAAAGCTGGGGTGTTACTATATTTAATGGAAAAAACTTAGAAAAATTAGAGGTAACATTGATTATAGCTGATAATGAAGAATACATATTGAAAAGACTTCATAGAGAAGGCAAACATGGTACTATAGAGAAGGTAAGTGAAAATACATATATCTATTCAATAGAAGTCAACGATGTCAATGAAATGGTGCCTTGGCTAAGAACATTAATAGGAAGAATGATATCATTTAAATGTTCTAATGAAATTGTAGAAAAAAGATTCTTAAGAGATATTGATGCCATGTATGAAATGTATGGGGGTTAGGGAATGAGTCTGTTTAGTGAAGTATACGGAAAATATTATAGATTGATAAGTGAAATATTAAATGAAGCTCAGGATAAAACCGTTTCAGTGGAGTATATTTATGATTTGATAAGGGATCAAGGTTTTGGAGACACTTTACTGACACTAGCTCCTCGAATTATAAACGATGATGAAGATAGTTATAATCTATTAAGCAAGAATAAAGAAGGTTACCAATCTATATTAGATAAGGAACCATCGGTTTTATTGACTACACTGGAGTTAAGATGGATAAAAACATTATTGATGGATAAGAGAATACAGTTGTTTTTAGACGAAGAAGAATTAAATGTATTAAAGGAACAATTAGCAGATGTAGAAGAATTGTTTGACCAAGATACAATAATCTACATAGGTCAAGCAAAAGACGGAGACCCTTATGATGATATTGATTACATTAATAATTTTAGAAAATTATTATATGCAGTTAATAATAAGAAATGCCTTAATATAACATACTTGAATTCAGAAGGTGTAAGAAGAAGTGCAAGTTATGCAGGATACAGAATAGAATACTCAGCTAAAGATGATAAATTTCGTCTGAACTCAGTTTTAATCAATAGAGGTAAGATAGTATATCATAGCAAGATTAATGTGGCAAGGATAATTAGGGCAGAGATTATAGAACCAGCCAGGTATCCATCGAGTATATCTGAGTACATATACAATCATAAAATGCCCGAACCAATAGAAATCATTTTAAACAATGAAAGAAATGGCTTTGAACGAGTATTTGTCCATCTTTCAAACTATGAAAGAAATTCAGAATATGACGAAGAAACAAATACTTGCAGAGTTAAAATATATTATTATGACTTTGACGAATCAGAATTATTGATACAGCTGTTATCATACGGACCAATCCTAAAAGTGGTAGGACCAGAAGGATTTAAACAGAAAGTAGTAGATAGGATTAATAGGCAGAAAAGATTATTTAATGAATAATATATAAGGTCAAAAATGTCGAGTATTACTATATATTTAATGATATAATAAATTTACTTCCGGAAGAATTAATATAGAGGAGATAAAACTATGGATTATTCTTTTTTTATATGGTCAACAGCAACATACATTGAAGCAAGACTCAAAGAGGAGATAGATTACTCTCGCCTAGAGAGGACTATAGGGTTTTCATACCGTCATATAAGAGAAACGTTCAAAGAATGTACAGATATATCCTTATCTAGGTATATTTTGACGAGACGAATTGCTAATGCAGCATTTGAAATCATTCATACCAATAAAAGCCTTCTAGATATTTCTGGTGAATATACTTTTAATAATTATGATACTTTTACTAGAGCTTTCAAAAGGTGTACTAAGATAACTCCATCTGAATTTAGAACAAGAGGCTGTAAGGTAGGAAGATACAGATTTCTAATGGGGATGTATGCGCCTGTCATATTAGAAGAGAATGAAGATATACTTTTATCGAATTCAATTCTGGAGGTTGAAAATATAATGAAAAATCGTGAAAAGACTGACAATAGTTGTATATTATATGGGGTTCCTAAGGTAGCCTATTCATTTGAAGAATGTACACCTTTTCCTACAGCATTAAAAGCATGTCTTAACTATATGGGGCAAGAAATAGACTATTCTTATATAATGGCTACATCGGGAGCGGCGTTCCGATTAAGATGGAATATCAATTATTGGGATGGTGGAAATGTAGACATCATGAATATATATGAAGATAAATATGAAGCTTTCAAAAGAGCATTTAAAGCGGCTGGCAGAACCTATAAAATACTTAAAAGAGAGAATGTGGGTAAAGAAGACTTTATTGAATTCATAAAATCTGAAATAGACGAGGGAAGACCTGTTATCGCTTTAGGTATCATAGGACCACCAGAAGCTTGTCTTATAACAGGATACCAAAACAATGGTGAAACATTATTAGGATGGAACTGTTTCCAAGAAAACAGGGAATTCAGAAAAGATATAAAGATTCACGAATCAGGATATTTCATATGTAATACTTGGTGGGAGAATCCAGCCACAATAGCTGTCATGGCTGTTGGTGAAGAACAAAACCAACCAGTGGATGCAAAAGATATAATAGAAGATGCTATCAAAATAATGACCACAGAAAAAATATGCTTTGAAAGTACTGACAGCGATAAAAAAATTGAGTATGCAGGAGGTCAATCTGCTTATGATGCATGGGCTAATGCAATATCAGATGATAATGAATTTCCAAATGATGCTATACTACCATTACTCTTTGAACGTATAATGTGTCAAGGAGATGCACAAGTTATGGTCGGTGAAGGAAGATCATATGCGGCTTGTTATATAAGCTGGGTCGGCAACAACAATGAAATCATAGCTGATGAATGCCAACAAGCAGCAAAAATGTTTAGAGAAGAGGCACAATGTGCCTTCAAAATGAACGAAGTCAGAGGCGGTTTCATGCAAGACGAACAAGCAACAAGAATATTCGCCAAGCCAGACGTAAGAAAACAAATAGTACCTTTAATTAATAAAGCTAAAGAATACGACGCAAAAGCTTGTACAATATTAAAACAGATATTAACTAAACTCAAGTAAAATATTATGTCAAGTAAACAATCCTAATTTATCACTTATCATGCGGTAAATTAGGATTTTTTTACATAGCCAAGAGTAATTCCATATAGAAGAAAAAGTGTTTTGTGATAACATTGAAGATTACTTATTAGCAAAATAGTATGTGTATATGTGGAGTAATGAGGCATGGACGCCGAATCCAGCTATTTGCTCAGGACGAGCAATTTGCTGGCGTAACATATACACATACTATTTTGCGAAAACCAAGTCCGAATAAAACATTTTTTCTGACTTATCTGACAATATTACTATAGTTTTCTTTGATTTTCTTTCAATTTACATATATAATAAGTGGTGGTTTATCCTAACCAAGGAGGAATTAAATACATATGAATATATTAAAGTTTGAAGGAGTATCCAAAGAAGATAAAAATACAACATTGATTGATGATATATATTTTACATTAGATAAAGGACAAAGCATCGCTATTATATGTACAGAAGAAATAGCATTAACCATGATGGATATGATTTTAGAAATGTAAATGTATTTGTAGTTAGTCTGATACCTTTGGTAGGTGCAATATTTTTTAGCATGATGGGACCAAAAGAAGAGGTTAGGATGCAAGTATTATTAATAATATTCATCATGAATTCTGCATTGATTACACCAATGACTATGGCAATGCTTATAGCTGAAGAAAAAGAGAAGAATACCTTAAGAACCCTTATGCTTTCAACAGTATCACCAGTAGAATTTCTAGTTGGAAAAGCAATTGTTACTTGGCTCCTTGTAGGTATTACTAATATAGGTATATTCCTTATTATTCAAGCACCTAATAAATTTTTGCCAATGTATATTGTAATAGCATTTTTTATATCAACTATCATGATATTGATAGGTGCCATAATTGGAATTCTATCCAAAAATGTTATGTCATCAGGAACTAATAGTATGCTTATTCTATTTTATTCCTACTCTAGGTGTAGCCAATAAGACATTATTACATATAGCAAAACTATTACCTACATATCATTCTCAATCATTGATGGACAAGATGTTAAATAACGAAAACATATTTTCTGTAGGTCAGCAGAATATCTTAGTGCTATTAGTTTGGATTATAATATCTTTTGCAGGTTTCATCATGATATATAAACGAAAAAGGATTGATGGGTAGGTATAATTAAAAAACATTATGAAGATAATAGAGTTAGAAAAAGTATATTTTGTGGAGATGAGACTATGAAATTAGTAGCAGGTGACATGATTTGGACTAATCTAACTAAAGTACCTAATAAATACCCATATCTAAGTGAAATTATTGAATGTGATGCTCTTATAATCGGTGGTGGAGTAACAGGAGCAATTATTGCTTACTATCTGACTAAAGAAGGTATAAATACCGTTTTAGTGGATAAGAACATCATCGGTTATGGAAGTACGAGAGCATCAACAGCCATATTGCAATATGAAGTTGATACTGACCTATGGGGATTATCACATATGATTGGTGAAAAACAGGCTGTAGAATGTTTTAAACTCAGTGAAAAAGCAGTTTATGATATAAGAGATATAGTTGACACATTAGAAGATAATTGTGACTTCCAGTTGAAGGAATGCTTATATTATACATCCAATGCCTCACATATTGCCCCATTAAAACAAGAATTTGATATTAGAAAAAAATACGGATTTGATGTTGAGTTTCTAGACAAGAATAGTGCAAAAGATATGTTTTCTTTTTCGCTTGAAGCAGGAGTATATTCAAAATCAGGAGGGGCATTGATTAATCCATACAAATTTACTAATGCCCTAATAAAAGAAGCAGTAAAAAATGGACTTACTATATATGAGAACACAGAAATCAATAAGATAAAGTGCCAAGATGACCATGTATTATTAGGGACTCCAAACGATTTTAGCATAAAAGCAAAGAACGTCATTATGGCAGCAGGATATGAAAGCAAGAAGTATATAAAAGAAGATGTAGTAAGTTTAACAAGAACATTCAACCTTGTTACAAAACCTATAAAAGAATTTCATGGCTGGCATAATACCTGCATATTCAGAGATGATAATGATCCTTATATATATCTGAGGACTACAGCTGATAATAGAATCATAATAGGTGGAGAAGATGAGAAAGTAGGTAAAGAGAGTAGTAAGATGTCAAACCTAACTAATGAAGATACGGTTTCTATTAAGAAATATGATATCCTCCTAGAAAAACTCAAAGCATTTTTCCCAGATATAAAAGATATTGAGGTTGAATATAAATTCAGTGGTCTATTTGGTGTAACTAAAGATGGTTTGCCATATATAGGAGAATATCCTCAGATGCCTAATACCTATTTTGCTTTAGCATATGGTTCTAATGGTATTGTTAACGGCATTCTTTGTGGACAGTTGATAAAAGATTTATATCTTAACAATAAAAGACCAGAATTAGATTTATTCAAATTTGGAAGGTAATGAAATAGAATTATTTGAAATAATTTCTAATATATATTAGAAGCTAAATGGTCATTATAATATTATCGAGTATATAATGGTTGAGCTAAGAATTGAATATGCTTTATATAGGTATATTCAATTCAACTGAAGATAGTATATAGGTACAAGCTTATATACTGTCGGAAGGAAGGTTTTATGTGGTTAACAATAGTTTTATTATAGTCGAATTTATTTGATTGTAATGAGGCTAGGTATAATCATATAGTGCCGAGCAATAATCATATATAGTGCTTATATTGGTTATATATAGCCGAGAGGTTATATATTGCTGGTATAGTATTATATATGGTTGAACGAACCATCAACTTGGGTAATTAACTGTTGGATTATGGTCCTATATCATAGCCTGGCAAGCAGTTATCTTAGCTGGTGCAAGGTAAATCATTATATACTCGATTCATTATTGCTTCTAATACGAACCATAATTGATTAGATTATCATATTTTTGGCGAAAATATAGGAAACAAGCTAATAGAAGGTGAATAAATGTTTCTTATATATGATAAAAAGACCAGAGAAGCTGTAAGATGTCATGGTCCTAATAGTGGTTTTATAGATAATGATGATAGAGAGCTTAAGAAGGACTTGCATCTTAGAAGTAACGAAGATTATATAAAATTGAATAAGACATGTATAGATGAGATAAGGAGCAAAGCCTTTGATAATCTATAGTTCTAATCCCTTTTGTTTCTTAATATATTATAAGGACAAGGGGGATTTTTATGTTTATATTAAATATGATTAGTGGTGAACTGATAAATAAGATGTATGGAGAAATCAATGTCATATATGATGCAATCAAATTCATATACAGTTCATTTTTTGTTATAATAAGTCTACTGGTTGCTCTTTTCTCTATTATCTCCTATACTACCATAAAAAAATATTTGCGTAATTTTATAGAAAAAGAGCGGACTAAACTAATGTCAAATATGCTGGAAGACATAGCTGATACCAAACAGGTAATAGGAAAAGAATATCTTGGTGATCATAAATTCATAGATGGTGTTTACATATTTCCAGTTCTAAGCCATAAAATCAGCTTTACACCTAATCTTATTAACAAAATAATACTAACCCCTCTTGAAGGAGACAAGGTTTTAGAATATAAAGCATGGGTTAAAAAAGGACAGCTATATATAAAATTTGATAATTTTGATGCTGATAAAGATAAAGGAGTAAATTGGGTGATATTATATAATGATTATTATAAATAAAAAAGTAAGGTATTCGATGATCTAATCCAAATAACACTCCACCTTGTTACATCTTATGAATTTTGAAGTTATGGTGAGAGGTTGTTAGTAATCTCAATAACATTTTATAATAGTATATGATATAAATTAGTTAAAATGTAAAATAATATCTCACATATAAAAATAATATTAAGATTATATTGTAATTTGTCTAAATATGTTATAAAATTAACTATATGGAAATTTTTACAAACAACTTTCAATATTGATAAATATAGAGTGAGAGGTGAAAATGAGTGAAAGGAACAGTCGTATCAACATGGATAAAAACGTGTAGAAAACAGTATTCAGAAAATATAATCAATGAAGCTTTAGAAAGTCTAGGATGGAAAGCTAATCAAACGTTTTCACCATTGGAGGATGTGGAAGACACAAGGGTGTTTAAGCTTTTTTCTACTATAGCTTCAAAAGTCAATGTTAGTAAAGATAAGTTATGGAGAACAATAGGAAAGGACAACATTAAAACTTTCCAGCAAGATTATCCAGGATTTTTCCATCATGATAATCTATATCATTTTCTAAAATCTATGGATGATGTACATAGTGTTGTCATGAAAAGAATAAAAGGTGCAAAACCACCAAAATTGCAGTTCAAGGCAATATCCAGGAGAGAAGTTATTTTTACTTATAATTCTCATAGAGGTATGTTTGATTATTTTATGGGATTAATTGAAGGTGCAGCAGAATACTTCAATGAACAAATAGAAATAGAACAGATTGAGAAGAACGAAAATCAACTAAAATTGAAATTGACTTTCCAAGAAGATATGCAATACAGGAAATCATATATTTTAAATAAGATTTTATCATTAGGATTTATAAAAGATGTACATCTAAAAATATCTATATTAACTGCTATACTAAGTGGATTATTTCTACAATTAGTGTTAATATTTTTTAATGTACGTGAATCACATGTTTTAACCACTGTCAGTATAATTGCAATCAGCCTTTTTTCGGTTTATTTATCATCGAAAATGCTATATAGACCTTATAAAGAGATTATAAAAGAAGTTAAGAATTTCAGTAATAAAGATTATACTGTATTGACTAGAATAGAGACAAAAGACCAATTCGAAGAAATATTCAATGAAATTAATACTTATAAAACTAATATAAGAAGAGACTTTGTTGGTTTTAAAGGATTAGTAGATGAAATGAACACATTCACTAATAGTATTTCAAAATTTGCTGAAAAAATGGGAAATACTTCAGATGAAATATCAGATGTAGTTGAACAGTTAGCAACAGCGGCGGTAAGCCAAGCTGAAGAAACCGAACATTCTATATATACTTTGAATGATAATGTTGACCAAATCAATAATATCGCTGGTGAAGAACAGAATAATAAAAGTGAATTAGAAGGTTCTGTAGACCAAATAGACAACAGCTTCAAAGAGGTAGAATCGACAGCTACAGAGATTAATATGTTATTAGACCGTTTCAAACAAGTACAAGAGAATGGATTAAGGTTAAAAACCAAAGCTGAGCAGATTACAGAAATTGTTTCAATCGTATCAGCAATATCTGGTCAAACTAATCTTCTTGCACTTAATGCATCAATAGAAGCTGCTAGAGCTGGTGAAGCTGGTAAAGGTTTTGCAGTGGTAGCTGATGAAGTAAGAAATCTTTCAGAGGAGACTAATGATGCAGTTGAAAAGATAAAGAATAACCTTAGTGAGTTTGTTAATGAAATAGAAATACTAGTAGAAGATGTGGCTTCACAGTATAATGTGTTGGTTAAAGAAAACTCCAGTCTAGGTCAAGCGGTTGAAGCTTCCAGTGTAGCTAATGTCAATATCAATACGGTTGCAGAAAAAATGATAGATACATCAAAAAGACTAGAAAATGAAGCTAACTCAATGTCAAAAGTGTTCCAAAACATAGAATCATTAGCAGCTATTGCAGAAGAAAACTCAGCTTCAGCAGAAGAAGTTAGTGCTAATGTAACAGATTATACTGTACATATAAAAGGTATAACAGATAGTATAAGCACTTTCAAGGAAATGACATTAGACTTTAAGGATGAGATATCACAGTATAGAATATAAAATTAATATAAGTTATATGATAAAATCCCACTGGTAATAGGCATAAAAAATCCAGTGGGATTTATTTATTAATAATTATTTAAAAAAATATACAACATAATTTTAATAACTTACTGTTATTATATATTTTGACAAAATGATTTTAAGCTAATACATAATATAATTTAAGTAAGGCGAAAGGAATGTACTAAAAGAATGAAAAAATTAAATGCAACTATAATGATAATTACTGTTCTAGCTATATTTATTACAGGTTGTTCCACTAAGGATAAACCAACCTCTACTACAGAAGAATCTGGAACAATGGATTCAGGTAAGCAAGATGAAGAAGATATTAATGATGCAGATTCAAAAGAACAGCCTGAGCACATAATAAGAATAAGCGACCAAGAATTAAGCATTGATGCTAAAAACTTTGCTGAGGATGATTTTAGTATCACTAATGAATTATACGAACAAATGATTTTTCCTAATGTAACTCTACCTGATGATTTCACAATAGAAGATGTTGTCATTAAGAAACATGGTGGTATTGATTGGAATTATTCTAGTTATGTTTGTTCTTTTCAATTATTAATAGGGGATAAAAAACAGGCTATATTTTCATTCGGTAATGATTTTGATGGTGCAGAAGATGATGAGAGCATTTTAATCAATAGTAAATACAGTTTACAGTCAGGTTATCTAGGATGGGATGAACATATCGTATTATTATCCTATGATAAAAAGCTAGGGGAAATATGTTTTGATTGTACTGATTATTTTAATAAATCAATGATTGACTATAAATTCAAAAATTATAGTGATGCAAGTAATTTTAAGGTGATATCGGCAGGTATAACAACATTCTATTTAATCTATGATAAAGAAGATAAGAAATTCATTGATACATATTCTTATGGTAAAGATGGAATAACTTTTGTTAAAAGACAACGATTCAAAGATGATGTAGTTAACATCTATGAAAGTACAAACACAATATTCCTTGAGTATAAAAATGAGGATAACCGTTATGTAGCTATATGTAATAAATCTTTTGCTGTATTAGATGTGATTCAATTGGACAGGAAGATAGAGATTGATTCATTTAAATATAATCTTGAAAGAGATGAAAAATGCCAATTGAAATTTTATGCTAAAAAAGATGATAAATTATACGAGGCGGATATACCTATAAATAATAATTACTCTCAATTATATTCGTATACAGTACTAATAGACCAAGACACTAGTTATAACAAAATGTATGAACACCATTATATTATCAATGAAGGATATTGGATCTTTGATAACAGTAATAATATTAAAATATATAGATTGTTAGATGGCAACTATAATGGAGTCAATTATTTTTTATTAGATAAAGGAGATATAGTCAAAAGTAATTCTGAATATGATGTGTGTTACATGCTAAAAAAACCATATAATAGCGTTACTAGATTTATGAATATTGATGATTACTATGTTGGATTAGATGGAAATGATGAGATTTGTTATATTGATGAAGAATATAAGAATAGAGTTGTTAATAGTGATTTCCTAGGTGAGAAAATGTCCTTCAACAATATAATATTTGATTCAGTTAATAAAACTATAACTTACATTAATAAAGAAGAAAAAGCTATATATACAATAAATAAAGATGGTAAAAGAAAACTTGATACAATCATTCCAGATGAGATTTGGGAAGATGCTTATGAAGAACAGTATAATAACCATTTAAAAATGGGGTATGATGAAAAAGGAATAGGTATAATCGGATACCAGATCTTATATTATTATGATCGTACTGATAAAGAGTGGAATACTGTAAAAACAGAACAAGAGATTAGATACAACCCTGATTATGGATATACATATACTGATATGGATAGTTCCTACATATTTGACACAGATAAACATATTTTTAAGCCTTATTATATAAATAAATCAGAAATATATAACGACATGATTGTTGACGATATGTTATATGTTAATATATATTCTGAATATGAATGTGAAGATGTTATGGAAGATACTAACCACAAAGTCTTAGAATCAGAATATGTACCACTAGAGACTACTAATGGAAATTATCGGTTAAGTGATTATAAGATGTCAGATAACCATAAAGTTTTTAAAGAATATGAAACCAACTCCCTATATAGCCTTGGTAAGGATAAATGGAATGAAATTATCTCTGACCCAGTAAGATTGTATAGTATTTCAGATAAAGGTGTTTTATATACAGGTTTTGAAGAGAGATCATATTTATATTATTATAATTTCAATAGTGGGTCGACCATAACACTATACGATGATTCTTATGTAAGTGACTTGGAATTAATAGGCGATTATGCGTATTTTAGACCAGTTGATGATTATGTATTAAATAGGATTAATCTTGAAAATAAAATGACTGAATCTTTAAAAGTTGAGAATTCAAGATTGCAGTTCGAAGCTTCAAATAACTATATAGCTATTGATTCAAAAGGAAATAATAATATAAATATTATTGATTTGATCAAATTTGAGATAATTGATACTATTGAAGGTTCAGACTTTAAATGGGATGATGACTATTTATTTTATGATTGTAGTGGATACTTAGTTAAATACGATTCTTCAAGAAAAGAAAGCATAATAATGGCCAATATTACTTATCCATCTATTCAAGCAATACATAAAGATAATATTTACTTCTTAATCTGTTATGATGGACCAGCACCATTAGAAATAATGTCTGTAGATAAAGTTTATGAGTTTGATGAAAGTAATACAAAAGCAGACTATTATTTATTATACAATGGAACTGATTATGGTGCTCATCTATTAATATATGATAATAACAAGAAGAGATTAAAACCTTTAGAGGATGCAGAGAAGATTACTTATGAAGTAAATGGAAATGTTATAAGATTTAAAGGGGATTCTTATGAAACTAAGGGCAAATGGCAAGAAATAATTGTGGAAGAGGGAGCAAATGTAAAAGTTATAGTTCCTGAGTATTAATCAAAATTAAAGAAAGTATTATAAATTATTAGCTTTTACTTAACAATTTGTGATAAGTAAAAGCTAATTGTTAATATTTAGTAATAGTAATGTAAAATAATTAATAACATATTTTTAATAAATTATTGCTATTATATACTATATGAGTTGAATTAAATAATTACTATAAACCCAGAATTATTTAGTTCTATTGAACTTATAAAATCAAGGAAAATATATTGAATTTATTAGAATAGCGTATAGATGTTTAAGTTCAATATATATTGATATGTTTTTATGTATTAAATAGTATAACTTAAATAGTTATAGTAAGGAGTTTATTATGAAAAAAATTAATTTTGTAGGTAAACTGAAAAATATGCCCAAAAAGCAAAAAATGATAGCTGTCATAATGTCTGTGGTTATTCTTGCTGGTATTACAACAAGTGCAGTTTTGTTGTCTGCTAATAGTAACGAGAAAAGTAAAGACTTAGCAGATGATAAAGTAGAAGAAGTGGTTGATATGGGGAAAGATAATACCCAAGACATAACAGAAAATACTGATATTCTTGTTGAGTCAATATCCAATACATCATATGGAATTAATACAAAACCAAAATTAAAAATAACTTCCAAAACTCCTATGAGAGAAGACTCCATAAAGAAAAATTTGAGCTTCAGTCCTCATAGAAGTTACCATATTGATAAGGTAAATGATAAGGAATATATTCTATCAGTCAATTCTCCTTTTAAAAACAATGAGATTGTAAAAGTAACCTATAATACCAAGGAAGAAAAATTAGGCTGGGCTTTCCAAACAGTGAAAAAATTTGGTATATTTACAACTCATCCAGCTAATGAAGGTTATAATGTTCCAACAAATACAGGTATAGAAATACAATTTACCAAAGATATAGGCGAACACAACTTCGACCAATATTTTAATATTAAGCCATCGGTTGAAGGTGAATTCAAATATGAAAAAGATAAAATCATATTCGTTCCAGAGAAAAAATTAAAAGAAAGAAAAGAATATGAAGTAACCATTAAAAAAGGATATAGTGATGGTACAGAGACTATAAACGAAGATTATACGTTCACGTTCAAGACAGATGGACATAATTTTAATGATAAGTATCTTAACTTATATGGTACTACTGAATCTATTACATATATGAAACCAAATGAATCCCAAATGCTTACATGTTATGCTAATGGAAATGATTTTAAAAAAAAGATAAATCTTAGTATATATAAATATAAGGACAAAGAGGATTTTGTAAAAGGTTATTATGATAGAAATGATTTTGATATAGATAAATATGCTTCCAGTCTGACTGCAACTGAGAATTATACATATGAGGTAACTGCTAAGGACTTTGGATATGAGGATGTTATTGAACTACAACATTTAGATGGAGGTTATTATTTCTTAAAAGCCAAGTATTATGATTCAGTAGATTATATGTTCATTCAAGTATCTCCATACAATGCTTATACAGCAGTTGATAATGATAAAGTAATGGTATGGATGGTGAATGGATCAAATAGCGAGTTAGTGAAAAATGCTAATATAGTAATTGATGATAAGAGTATAGGTAAAACAGATGAGAATGGTTTTGCATTTATGGATAAAAAACAAGAGTACAGTGGAGATGTACTTATGGAATTACAGGCAGGTAATGATAATCCATTGATGATTCCATTGGTAATTAGTGATTATTCCAAGAATCCTAACTGCGTTTATTGGTCTTACATATATTTTGATAGAGGGATATATCTACCTACTGATGAGATAAATGTATTTGGTTTTGTACAAAACAGAGAAGGTAAGAGTGTAAAAGATGTTAGGATAGAATTGTTAAACGATAATAATACCCTTATGGAAGCAAAAGAAGTTAAATTAAGCAACATAGGTACTTATCAAACAAAATTCAATATAGATAATTATCTTGATAGTTATCTAAAAGTAAGGGTAATAGTAGATGGTGACTATGAGATTGAAAATGAGTATATAGATATTGCTAGATTCGAGAAACCTACTTATAAACTAGATACTTCCCTTGATAAAGAATTCATAATGATGGATGATACAGTAAACTACTCTGCTGATGTTACATTCTATGAAGGAACGCCAGCTGCTGATTCACATATCTCTATAGAATCAAATGGATTCAGTTTGTTTGGTAAAGAAACAAGTTGTAGTAAAGAATATATTTGTAATGATAAGGGACACAAAGAAGTGGAGTTAACACCTCATTTTGATACAACAAAATGGAAACCTGCATTTGTTAACATACAAACTAGGTTTGATGACCTAGATAAGAATTATATAAGAGATGTGTCTAGTGTTATTCTCTTTCCAAGAGATATAATGATAGAGACAGAGGATAAAAAAATGTCTGATGAAGAAGTAGAAATATCAGTTAACATAAATAATATTGATATAAGTAATTTTAATGGACAATTATATGATTATGATTCATATAGGGGAGAGGGTATTGCCTCTAAGGATGTTGAAATAGAAATAGAGGAAACCTATTATGAAAGGATTTATCAAGGTAAAGAATACGACTATATCAATAAAAGAAGCTATGACTGTTATACATATGAAAGACATGATAACAATTTAGGTACTATAGAGGGAGTAACAGACGAGAATGGTATATTAACATTCAACTTTGATGAGATAAAGGAAAATAGAGGATATAGATTCTATATTAGAACTAAAGACAGCAAGGATAGGTTGGTTGAACAGATTCACTATTATTCAGAAGCCTATTATGTTAATGATAACCAAAACTATTTGCAAAGATATTCACTACATATGAATGAAGGTTTATTCAAGAAGAATGACAATATGGAATTAGCTATTAAACAAGGAAATGAATATATATCAGAAAGAGAGAATGACAAATCTTTATTCTTTGTATGTAAAGAAGGAATAATTGATTATATAATCAGTGATGATACAAAAGTTGACATAAAATACTTACAAAAATATATTCCAAATGCGACCATATATGCTGTATATTTTGATGGTAAATCATTACATAATGATTATAGTATGGAAAGATGGTTCGGCTATGATTATGAAGACGAAGAGCTTAATGTGAACATTGAGACAGATAAAAAAGACTATAAACCAGGAGACAAGGTGCAAGTAACAGTCAAGGTAACAGATAAGGATGATAAACCAGTTTCTGCTGATGTAAATATAAGTGTAGTTGATGAAGCATTCTTTGCAATATGTGAAGATTCTACATGGGTGTTATCTGATCTCTATAGAAGTGTATTTTCACCAGGATTAACAAGTCAATTCCTGGCAGCTTACAATATATATAATAATTTTGGTGGAGCTGAATGCGGCGGTGAAGGTGATTCGGAAATAATAAGAAGCAAATTCAAGAATACAGCAGATTTCGGTATCATCAAAACAGATGAAAACGGGATATGTACCAAGGAATTTGAATTACCAGATAACTTGACTAGCTGGAGAATTACATGTACAGCCATAAATGACAAATTAAAGGCAGGAAAAGAAAAATATAATATAAATGCAAAATTGCCATTTTTCATATCATCACTGGTATATGATAGTTATATGAAAGGTGATTATATCAACGCTACCATAAAAACAGGGGGAGCAAAGCTTAAGAAAGAAGATTCAGTAGAATTTACTGCCAAGATAGAACAAGAAGATGGTAAAGTAGTAGAGGTGACCGAAACAGGAAAAGGTCATGAGTATGTTAATATTCCTATTGGTAAACTTCCAGAAGGTAAGCATAAGATAACTATTATAGCTAAAACTGGTAATTATAAAGATGGTGAACAATATGATACCCAAATAAAAGATTCTCTTCATTATTTTGATGTTATAAAACAAGAAGACCTAAAAGAAGATATGGAAATAATAAGTAATGACCAATATGTCAATCTTATATTCCTTAACAAAGATTTATGCGAATATTACTTTGGTTTACTGGATATATACTATTCAAGCTATAACGATAGAAGTGAATATATAATATCATCTAATATTGCAGGAAAAGAACTTAATAAAAAATTTGAGGGCAATTTCAAATTAGATGAACCAAGATGTGAAGAATTCGTATCTTATAATGGATTATATAGAGATTTTTCATATGGAAACAATAGTGCAGAGATAACAGCCGATCTAATATCAGTAGGCTTTGTAGAAGATAGAGAGCAACAGATAAACGGACTACTACAAGCAGCTAGAGATAAAGATAAGACTTTAAAAGAAAACATAGCGGCTCTATGGGGATTATCCTTGTTGGATGAACCAGTGTTATTGGAGACAAATGCAATATATACTAAAATAAATGGCACAAGTGAAACATTGAGTTTTGAAAAGATGTATATGATGTTGACTTTTATTGAAAATGGAGAGTTACAAAAAGCAAAAGAAATATATAATGATATCAAGGTTAATCATATTAAACAAAAACATGAGATGCTATATATAGATGATGCTGATACAGGCAATAAATTTACAGCTATGATGATGGTGGCAGCTCTTAAATTAAACAACTTGGAAGATGCAAAAGGTATGTATGCTTACCTACAACATACAGGCGAAAACAAATATCCTACAATAACAGAAAGACTATATTATCTACAAAACATGAAACCAAAAGAGGATAAAGCATCTTTTAAATATGAACTAGATGGTAAAGAAGAGACTGTATCATTAGGAACCCATAGATATCATTCATTGGATTTAACACCAGAACAAGCAGAGAATATCAAATTTTCAGAGATTAATGGCAATGTGAGGGTTATAAAAGATTTTATAGGGACAGTAAAAGATATTGAAAAGACCCACAAATACAATATAGAAAGATGGTATTCTTCAGATGGTTCAGGAGAAGATATAAAACAAGGAGAGATTGTAACAGTTCATATAAAAGTAAATGTTCTTGATAGCCGTTTATCAGCATTTGTATTAGAAGATATTTTACCTACTGGACTAACTTTCATAGGTGAAGAGAAGACGAATTCCGATAAACTAGGTGTATGGGCAGATAATGAAGCAAGAAGAACTAAATTACATGTATATGTTGGTTGGAATTATAGGATGTCTGATGAATACAGCTTCGAGATTACCTACAAAACAAAAGCAGTTCTAGCAGGTGAATATATTGCAGAACCAATCATAATCAGAGATTATATGAATGATGAAATAACTTGCAGTAAAGAAAACGTTGTGAAAATAAAATAGCAAAAGAAGATAGACTAGGTTTAGCTAAAACTAGTCTATCTTCCTTGATATTAATGTTAAAAATATATTATCTGGTAGCCCCATAGTTAAGATAAGGAATGAGATAATGAAACGATTAATAATTAGTATTATAGTATTTATCATGATAATGACTCTATCATCTTGTAATAAAGAAAAATCAGATAAAATTGTTGGTGACGATGCTGTAAGTAGTGAAACTGAAATAATTATACCAAGGGAAGAAGTGAGTGAGGTTAGACCATCTTTACTAGACAGCTGTAATTTCATAGATGAAAGATCATTTATCAAATCCATAAATGAAAGTACATTAATAAGTGAAGAGGATAATATTATAGCTGGGATAATACCACACCATGATGTAGCCAGTAAATATGTTGCTTCATTATATATGACTATAGCTAATAAAAAACAACCAGAAGTCATTATATTATTAGGACCTAATCATCCTGGTGAAGGACCAAGATTCCAAATAGGTAACTATGATTTCAACACTAGAGCAGGAGTTGTAAAGAGTGATTCAAATATAGTAAATAACTTAGCAAATTATCCAGATATTAATTATGCTATAGAGGAAGTTTTCGAAAAAGAGCATTCAATAGGGCTGCATATGAATTACATAAAGCAGTACTTCAATAAAGCTAAGGTTGTTCCTATCACAATAGGAGAAACTAGAAACGATGAAGGTATATTAGATGTAGCTAAGGCGATAACAAAAGAAATAAAGGATAAAGACTTTATTATCATAGCTTCAATAGATTTTTCCCATTATGTTACATTAGAAGAAGCGAATGAAAAAGATGAGATAACTAGAAAAATAATTGAAGATTCAGATGTAGATAGAATGATTGGTTTGAGTAATGACCATATTGATTCACCTTCTTCCTATGCATTACTAATTCAGATACTTAATGAACTTGAAATAGACTATACATGCAAAATTAATGGACATGATAATTCAGCTAATATATTAGGAGATGAGAAGATACAAGAAACAACCAGCTGTTTTTCAGTTAGCTATGTTAACTAAACCTTTTATTCAACCCTGCTTTATTACTAATGTAGGGTTTTATTTATTATTTATAAAGAGTAAGATTACAAAAATGTAAGGTTCTATAGTAGAATGTAAGTCAATAGAATGGATGCTAGTTCCTCCAAGAGTTAAAATACAGTTAAAGACAGAGTCAGATATATATTAGGAGGAATTGTGATGGCTAAAGTAATTGAAGCAAAAGGAATAAAAAAAATTTATAAAGCCAAAGGCATAGAAACATATGCTGTAAATGGTGTAGATATAACAATTGAAGAAGGCGAATTTTTTGGAATAATGGGTCCTTCAGGAAGTGGTAAAACAACTTTATTAAATCTTATGTCAACTATTGATTCACCAACAGAGGGACAAATCAATTTTAAAGGCATTGACTTGGCTACAATGAAAGGAAAAAAATTAGCAGAATTTCGTAGAAAAAATATTGGATTCTTATTTCAGGATTTCAACCTGCTTAATAACTTAAGTATAATGGACAATATTGCTCTACCACTAGTATTGGCAGGAGTCAAAACAGCAACTGTAAAAAAGAAAATTAACGAGTTAGCTTCCTTCTTTGGATTGTCAGAGCATCTATATAAATATCCATATCAACTATCTGGTGGACAAAAACAAAGAGTAGCAGCAACAAGAGCTTTGATTACAAAACCAGCTGTGATTCTAGCTGATGAACCAACAGGTGCACTAGACTCAAAATCTGCTTCAGAACTATTAGAAAATCTTAGAAAGACTAATGAAAAATTCGGTTCAACTATAGTAATGGTTACTCATGATGCTTTTACAGCTAGTTATTGTGATAGAATAATTTTTATACAAGACGGTAAAATATTGACTCAGTTAAAAAAAGATGGAAACAGGAAAGATTTATATAAAAGACTATTGGATCAGTTAGCTAGCATGGGAGGTATTAACCATGAATGCGATTAGTATTGCTTATAAAAATATGAAAAGTAATCTTGGTCTATATAAGCTTCATTTTCTTGCGCTGGTTTTCTCTGTAATGGCATATTACCAATTCAGTGCCATGAGATATAATCCAGAAGTGCTGACTGTATCCGAACAAGAAATGGTATCAACTCTAGGACATGTAACAGCTATTATGCTTATAGTATTTCTCTTATACTTTTCATGGTTCTCAAGTTCTTTTTTCCTACAACAGAGGAAAAAGGAGATTGGATTATATACATTAATGGGAGTAAGCAACTATAAAGTAGCTTTAATCTATGCTATGGAAAACCTGATAATGAGTACTTTGGCTATTATTACAGGATGCCTTATAGGTGCAGCTTTTGGTAAACTGTTCATGATGATCTTAGCAAGATACTGTAATATGGGAGTAGATATCAAGTTTTTTATATCAGGTAAAGCAATCCTTGAAACAGCAGTCATTTTTGGGGTTATAAGTTTGTTCTTCTCAATAAAAGGATACATTAATATCATCAGAAGTAGTCTTTTATCCCTTATAAATGCAATGAAAAAAGAAGAAGCAATTCCAAAATCAAGTATAATAACAGGAATATTATCGCTAGTAGTAATTGGAGCTGGATATTACTGTACTAGATTAGCTATGGGAGTGAATTTTTTAATTTTTACCCTTATAACTACTATACTTGTTATAATAGGTACTTATATGCTGTTTAGAAGTACCACAACCATTATTCTAAAAAGATTGATAAAGAATAAAAATATACTATACCGTAAAACTAATATAATGACTATATCCAATCTATGCTATCGTATAAGAAGAAACTATAAGGTATACGCAACTATAGCAATACTTCTTACTAGTACCATTACAGCATTTGGAACAGTAACATCACTTAATTATACCAATAATAGTATAAAAGATATTGATTATCCATTTTCATTTACTGTATTAGCTGATACTGAGCAAAGAGAAGATGAAATAAACAGGGTACTACAAGATGAACAAGTAGATATGGCATTTGATAACCATTTTGAAATATTAATAGTGGATAATGCAAAAACAAAAGATTATAATTATCGTGGTGCTACAATTGTACGATACGAGGATTATAAAAAAGTCATTGATAATGTTGGATATAAATTTGATAAAGGGATATTCGCAGATAAACCTCTAAATGACTTTGAAGGCATGTTCAATGAGAATTCCCATACCTTATTTAGCTTGTTCAAAGTGAATGAAGTAGAGATAAACGGGCAGAAAATAGATATAAGAAAAATGTTTAGAGCACCACTATATGGAACAGGGATACCTGTTGATGCTATTATAGTTAATGACAATACTTATAAAGCTTTTGAAAGTATAGGTGAAAAATATTATTTTAATGGTTATAAATTAAAAGATGAAACCATACCAACTAATGGACTTGAAGATAAGGTATCTGCACTTTCAGAAGAAGGATACACTTTCTTCAAAAATGGAAAACATGATTCACAGACTAAAAATAATATAATCAAGATTGTATACATCCTTGGAGCATTCTTGGCATTAGTATTCATTATGGCTACAGGAAGTATCATCTACTTTAAAATCATAACCGAAGCCATGGAAGACAAAGATAAATACATTACCTTAAGTAAAATAGGAATGGAAGATTCAACAATCACAAAAATCATACGTACCCAAGTAGGAATGGCATTCATCCTCCCATTATTAGTATCCATAGTTCATACAATAGTTGCTATCAAAGTACTTGAAAACCTAATAGGAATACTACTCAACATACCTATCCTCATAAGTATAGGAGTAGTGTCATTAATATTCTTCTTGTACTACCTACTAACTGTAAAACATTATAGGAAATTAATAAAACAATAAGACTATATTAGCCAATAATTTGCTAATTAGAAGAAAAAGTGTTTTGTGATTATACTTACCGTCACTAGGTAGCAAAATCAGAACAAAATACTTTTTCTGACTTACTTGCTATATCTAATAAACATGTAGTTTCACACTTTAAAGTATGATATAATTAATTTTGCTGACTAAAAGGAGGAACTACATGATACGTACAATTTTTTGGTTCATAGCTTTTTGGATATATCAAGTATATAGTTTGTTCAACCGCTTTAGATACTGGTATCTAGGAAAAGTGGGAAATGAAGAAAAACAATTAGAGGTATTACAAAAAACAACAACCAAATGGGCTAAAAAAATGGTTAGATTAACAGGCAGTAAGGTGATAGTCAAAGGTGTAGAAAATATTCCAGACAGAAATGTCCTGTTCGTATCTAATCATCAAGGTAATTTTGATATACCATTATTGATGGGATATATTCCTAGATTAAAAGGCTTTGTAGCAAAAGTAGAGCTTGAAAAAATGCCTATAGTAAGTGGATGGATGAAAAAATTAGGTTGTCTTTTTCTGGATAGAAGTAATCCAAGACAATCACTAAAAGTAATTCTAAAAGGTATAGAAGAATTAAAAAAAGGACACACATTGGTAATCTTTCCAGAAGGGACAAGAAGTAAAAGCAATGTTATGGGTGATTTCAAAAAAGGCAGTTTAAAACTAGCTATAAAATCAGGAGTACCTATAGTACCTATTACTATCAACGGTTCATACAAATTACTGGAAGAGAAAAAAAGAATAAGAAAGTCCAATGTAAAAATAATAGTTCATCCACCAATATATATGGATGACATGTCAAAAGAAGACAAGGATAATTTAATCACCAATGTCTATAATATAGTCCAATCTGGATTAGATAAATAAAATAATATAAGAATTCTTTGAAGCAAGTATTTTCTATAATGATAATACTTGCTTTGTGTTTACTGGTATTCTATGCTATAATTATATTATTATGGATATATTTTCCTAATTTTTTTATAATTTTAAAATGGGGTGGTTATTTTTGAGAGAGTTAGTTGAAAAGCAAAGAAAGTATTTTTTAACTCATGAAACAAAAGATTTAGCTTTCCGTAAGAAACAGTTGAACCTATTGAGAGAAGCTATACAAAAATATGAAACCAGACTCTTTGACGGCTTGAATAAAGACTTCAGAAAATCAAATTTTGAGACTTATGAAACAGAAATAGGTATGGCCCTGGAAGAAATAAGATATACAATAAAACATCTGAAAAAATGGGCAAAACCTAAGAAAAGACCAACACCATTAGCGCATTTTAAATCAACTAGCAGAATATATTCAGAACCATATGGAGTAGTATTAGTAATGTCTCCATGGAATTATCCATTTCTATTAACTATTTCTCCAGTTATAGGAGCTATGGCAGCAGGTAACTGTGTAGTAGTAAAAACATCTAGGTATGTACCTCATACATCATCAGTAATAAAGGAAATGATTGAACAATACTTTGATCCAAAGTACATAACTGTTGTTGAAGGAGGACGTGACGTCAATACCGCATTGTTAGCCGAAAAATTTGATTATATATTCTTCACTGGAAGTCCTACTGTAGGAAAAATAGTTATGGAAGCTGGAGCTAAGAATTTGACACCAGTAACATTGGAGTTAGGTGGAAAAAGCCCCTGTATAGTAGATGAAACAGCTAACATCAAAATAGCAGCCAAAAGAATTATTTGGGGAAAATTGGTCAATGCAGGTCAAACCTGTGTAGCACCAGATTATATTTTAGCCCACAAAAGTGTTAAAAATCAACTCATTGAAGAATTAAAGAAAGTTATAACTAGTTACTATGGTGAAAACATCTATGAATCACCAGATTTCCCAAGAATAGTTAACGAAAAACACTATAACAGAGTATCTGGTCTGATAAATAAAGATAAAGTTGTTTTCGGCGGCGAAACAGTTGAAAAAGAAAATTATGTATCACCTACAATAATGGATAATGTAACATGGGATGACGATGTAATGAAAGAAGAGATCTTTGGACCATTAATCCCGGTACTTGAATTTGATAAAATAAAAGATGTAATAGCATTATTGAATGATAAACCAAAACCATTAGCACTATACTATTTCTCAACCAATAAATCAAATATAAATGAAGTACTCAAAAAAGTTTCATATGGTGGAGGATGTGTTAATGATACATTGGTACATCTTGCTAATATAAATATGCCCTTTGGAGGAGTAGGAAACAGCGGAATGGGTGGCTATCATGGAATAGATAGTTTTAGAACTTTTAGTCACCATAAAAGTGTCCTCACAAAAGCAATGTGGATTGACATACCAGCCAGGTATCCTCCTTACAATGAAAAAGATCTAAAGACTATAAGAAAATTATTGAAGTAATGAATTACTATTGTAAAAACAAGCATTATCTATAATGAATAAGGCTTGTTTTTTTTATGTTTATATGATATTATTTTATTAGAGACCACATGGTCTCTGAGGAGGTAAATATGAAAGAACTATTTTTTCAGATCAGTAAAGATAAAAGAGATACTATCATTTTAAATGCAATACATGAATTCTCTAATTATTACTATAATGAGGCTTCTCTTAATAGAATCATAAAAACATCAAATATATCAAAAGGAGGTTTATTCAAATATATTGATTCAAAAGAAGATTTGTATTTATATATTCTTGAGAAAGAATTAAAGCGTTTGATTCATTATCAATTAGAAAATACAAATCTAGAAACCACTGACTTTTTTATGAGAATAAGAGAATTATCATTTCAGAGCATAGATTTCTATAAAACCAATAAAGAAACCTATAAGTTAATACTCCATGCTCTAACTGATACCACATCACCAGTTTATGATAAAGTAGTTAAGATTAAAGATGAAATCATAAGTGAATTACAAGATAAAATGTTAATGAACATTAACTTTGAATGTTACAAAGTCTCCAAAACAGAGGTACTAATGATGTACAGATTTATATCAGATGGCGTTAATCAGTCAATAAATAAAGACACTTGTATAGAAGAAATAATAAAAATGTTAGAACTAATCTTGGATGCATTAAAATATGGAATTGTAAAGTGAGGTTTTAGTATGAAATATAAAGTTACCAATCCAACTAAAAAAAAGACAATAATATTTTTAAATGGGGCAGGGGTGGGTCCATGGATGTGGAAATACCAATTAGATAACCTGACCCAATATAAAATGATAACATTTGATTATAAAGGTCATGGAGATAATAGTCACAATGATTTTATTAGTATGTCTGATGTTATAAAAGATATAAACTTTATTATAGAAAATGAAGTGAAAAACAACGAACCTGTTTATCTAATAGGTCATAGTCTAGGAGCTCAAATAGCTTTGAAAGCTTTTAATGAATTACCAATTGATAAAGCTATAATTATTAGTGCCCTCAATAAACCAATGAAAAAAATGTTGTCATTTATTAATCCAATTGTAAAATGCAGTATACCTTTTATAAAATATAAGTGGTATGCAAGATTAAATGCTAAACAACTTAATATAAAAAACGAATTTTTTGAGGAATATTATAATACATCTAAAGTAATGAATTACAAAACACTGAAAAATATTTTTAATGAAAACATGACATTTCGAAATAGTTATCAATTAGATGACAGAATCCTTGTAGTGGTAGGAGAGAAAGAGAAACGATTAATGTTGGAATCTGCAAAAGACTTATGTGAAAATCCTATTATAATCAAGGATGCAGCCCATGATATACCTTATAATCACTATAATATCATTAATAAAATCATAGAGGACTTTTTGTAAGAATAAAATTATTTGATAAAAAAACTTGACAGATATAAAATATGATAATATAATGAAGAAAAGAAAGTGTAAGCGATTACATTAATAAGAGGGGTGATGATTATAGCACCGATAACAATTAGCGATATAGCTAAAAAGTCGAAAGTATCAGTTGCTACAGTGTCCAGGGTGCTTAATGATTCTGATAAAGTTAAAGAACAGACTAAAGAAAAAGTTCTAAAAGCTATAAATGAATTAAATTACGCACCCAGTGATATTGCACGAAGTTTATCTAGGAATATAACTAATACAATAGGTGTAGTTGTTCCTGATATCAATAATCCATTCTTCGGACAAGTTATAAAAGGAATCAGTTCTGTAACTGACAAGAATGATTTATATATGCTTTTATGCGATACTGATGAAAATGAAGAGAAGGAAATGAAATTCATTGAAATGCTTAAACGTCAGAGGATAAGAGGATTGATAATAACCCCAACAGCTGATAACGATAAGTTCAATGCTAAGTATTTGAGTATTTTAGAAAACCTTAATGTTCCTGTAGTTTTGCTGGATAGAGATGTTAAGTATTCCAAATTTGATGGTGTATTTCTAGATAGTATTTCAGGAACTTACGATGCTATTGAATGTTTTATCAAAGAAGGACATAGGAAAATAGCTATCATTTCAGGACCATTGAGTTCTAAGCCAGGTAGAGATAGATTAAGAGGATATAAAAAAGCATTGACAATGAATGGAATTGAAATAGATGATAGATATATATTCTATGGTGATTTTAGACTGGAAAGCGGTTATGAATTGAGTCAAGAAATCTTAAAGATGGAAGATCCCCCTACAGCTATTTTTGTATCTAACAACATGATGAACTTAGGATGCATAAAAGCATTGACAGAGGCTAATGTAAGAATTCCAGAAGATATGGCACTAATAGGATTTGACGAAATAGAATTATTGAATATCATGAATATGGATATAAGCGTTGTATCTCGACCTACTGCACAAATGGGTGAAGTTGCAATGAAGATATTACTAGATAGATTGAATGAACAAAAGATTGATAATCAAGATACCAAGAGGATTATATTACTACCAACATTAATACTTAGAGGTTCAGAAAAAAAAGAAAAATAATTTTTTTTAAACCGAAATGTAAGCGGTACCACTAAAGGAGGAGTTTTATGAGACATGACATTGTTATACTAGGAAGCTTTGTTGTTGATTTAATGGGAAGAGCAGATCACTTACCAAAGCCCGGGGAAACTGTAAAAGGCTCAATGTTCAAGTTAGGACCTGGAGGAAAAGGTTCTAATCAAGGAGTAGCCGCCAATAGGGCAGGAGCAAATGTAACAATGATTACAAAAATAGGTGATGACCTATTTGGAAAAGTTGCAACCGATTTTTTTGAAAAAGAAGGTATGGACACAAGTTATGTGTTTGAGGATAAGGAAATAGAAACAGGAACAGCATTAATATTAGTAGATGAGAATACTAGTCAAAACAGTATTTTAGTTACATCAGGAGCATGTGGCAATATCAAAGATGAAGAAATATTGAAATGCGAAGATAAGATAAAAGGTGCAAAAGTATTTCTAACACAGCTGGAGACTAATTTAGAAGCTGTTGAGTTAGCAGTGGATATAGCTAAGAAAAACAACATAACAACTGTTCTTAATCCTGCACCTATTCAACCTATATCAGATGAACTACTATCAAAGATTGATATTATTACACCTAATGAAGTAGAAGCTTCAATTCTAACAGGTGTAGAGATTGAAGATATGGATGATGCAAAGAAAGCAGCAGATATTTTTATTGAGAAGGGTGTTAATAATGTAATTATTACTATGGGAAGTCAAGGAGTATATGTAAGATGTAATGATGAAGAAAGAATAATCCCAAGATATGAAGTAGATGCAATTGATACTACAGGAGCAGGAGATGCTTTTAATGGTGGTTTTGTGACAGCATTAGGAGAAGGTAAAGGAATCTTTGAAGCTGCTGAATTCGGAAATGCTGTAGGAGCTTTATCAGTTACAAAAATAGGTACTGCACCTGCAATGCCAACAAGAGATGCTATTAACAATTTTATAATAAACAATACAAGGAACTAAACAAGGAGGACATAAAATGTTAAAAGGTGGAATTCTGAATCCTCAGATGGCTAATTTATTAGCAGAATTGGGGCACAAAGATACAATTGTAGTAAGTGATGCTGGATTACCTATGCCGCTAGAAGTAGAAAGGGTAGACTTGGCATGGAAACCTAATGAACCAAGATATCTAGATGTATTAAAAGAAGTGTTAAAATCTCTAGTTGTGGAGAAAATAATATTGGCAGAAGAGTTAAAAACCGTTAGTCCAGATATGCATAAAGATATCATTAACTTATTTCCAGAAGATATGGAAATAGAGTATGTACCACATGTTATGTTCAAAGAAAAAACAAAAGAGGCAAGAGGTATAATAAGAACTGGTGAATTTACTCCATATCCAAGCATTATATTAGTAAGTGGGTGTGCTTACTAAATTGTAATAATGAGGAGAATGTAAGGGGTTACATAAATATATATGAGAAAGGGGCAGAAGATGGCTGATAAGAAACTAATTCTAGAGTTAGAGAATATCACTAAGATATTTCCAGGTGTAAAAGCATTAGATAATGTTAAATTAGAGATTTATGAAGGAGAAGTACATGCTTTATGCGGAGAAAATGGAGCTGGTAAATCTACTCTAATGAAAATAATATCTGGTGCTCAGGAATATACTTCTGGTAACATGCGTTATCAAGGTGAAAACGTAAAATTTTCTTCTACTAAAGAAGCACAAGAATTAGGTATATCCATGATTTACCAAGAATTCAATCTTATACCTCATCTAACTGTAGCTGAAAATATTTTTCTTGGAAGGTATCCTGTAAGTAAAAGAGGCATTATTGATTGGAAAAAAATGAACCAAGATGCCAAAGATCTGATTGCAAAAGTAGGAATGAATATAAGTCCTAAAAAACTTGTAAAAGATTTATCTGTAGCAGAAGCCCAGATGATTGAGATATCCAAATGTCTGTCTATAAATTCAAAAGTTATCATAATGGACGAGCCAACGGCTGCATTGACAGATGAAGAAATAGAATGTTTATTTGATATAGTTGAAAATCTAAAAAAAGAGAATATAGCAATTATTTATATCTCACATAGAATGAATGAAATATTCCGAATAACAGACAGAGTCACCATTTTTAGAGATGGAAAATTCATAAAAAGTATGTTGACAAAAGATACTGACCATGATGAAATAGTCCGTTTGATGGTCGGTAGCGATTTAACAAACCTATATCCTAAGAGGGATTATGTAAGATCAAAAGAAGTGGTATTTGAAGCAAAAAATATTGTATATAAAAATAGTATAAAAGATGTTTCATTCAAATTGTACAAAGGTGAAATCTTAGGAATAGCTGGATTATTAGGATCAGGCAATATATTACTATCAAAACTTCTAGCAGGATATTATGGAGACTATGATGGTGAAGTCTTGATAAAAGGTAAAAAAACTAAGATAAAAAATCCTGCACAAGCTCTTTCAAAAGGGATATTTGTTGTATCAGATGACAGAAAGAATGAAGGATTGGTCTTAGTAAGAAATGTAAAAGAAAACATTTCACTGGCTTCATTAAAATCTATAATGTCAAATGGACTCTTATCTGACAAAAAAGATATGGAGATGTCCAAAAAAGAGATTGACAAATTAAATATAAAAGTTTCTTCACCACATCAGATTGTAGGTAATCTTAGCGGGGGTAATCAGCAAAAAGTAGTATTTGGAAAAATGCTTGAAACCAACCCAGAGATAATATTCTTGAATGAACCTACAAGAGGTATTGACATTGGAGCGAAAGCAGAAATATATAATATAATGCATGAACTTACTAAACAAGGAATCAGTATTGTTCTGATTACATCCGATCTACCTGAACTAATAGGAATGAGTGATAGAGGATTGGTTATGCGAGAAGGTGAAGTAGCAGCTTCCATTAGTAAGGATAAATTAACACAAGAAAATGTATTATCATATGCAGCTGGAGCAGGAGGGGTTGAATAAAATGAATATGAAAAAAATAGGATTGAAGTTATTAACGAAATATAGAACGGTATCAGTATTGGTCTTGATATTAATAATTGCAACATGTTTATCTAATTCATTTCTGACATTTAATAACTTGTTGAATATAATAAGACAAGTTTCTATCATTGCAATTATTGCATCAGGTATGACTTTTGTAATACTGACAGGTGGTATTGATTTATCTGTAGGTTCAATAGTGGCAATATCTGGAGCATTATCAGCATATACGCTGTTAAATACTAACAGTGTAGTATTAGCTATTATTGTTGCCTTAATAGTAGGAAGTATATGTGGTGCATTTAATGGAATCATAATTACTAAAGGTAATTTACCTCCATTTATAGCAACATTGGCAGTTATGACTTTTGTGAGAGGGTTCGTATTAGTATTCACTAATGGTTCTCCTATAGCGGCAAGAATGAAAGCTTACAATTTTATAGGTAAGGGCTATCTATTCGGTATACCTTTTCCAATTATTATATTGATAGTTGTATTCGCAATTGGGTTTTTTATACTTAAATATACTGCTTTTGGAAGAAGTGTATTTAGTATAGGTGGTAACAGAGAAGCCACTAGATTATCTGGTATCAATGTCAAAAGAGTGGAAACATTAGTATATACAATAAGTGGATTATTGGCAGGTTTAACTGGATTGATATTAACTGCTAGATTAGGTTCTGCACAGCCAACAGCTGGTAAAGGTTATGAACTAGATGCAATAGCAGCAGTAATCTTGGGTGGAACTAGTCTTTCAGGTGGACAAGGAGCAATTATTCCTACTGTTTTTGGAGCATTGATTTTAGGGGTACTTGATAACATATTGGTATTGATTGATGTGAATCCATTTGCATCAGACATAGTTAAAGGATTTGTTATTTTACTGGCTGTTCTTGCAGACAGTAAATTTAAATCAGTTTCATCAAAATTAGATGAATAATAAAACTTTAAGGAGGATATTAAAATGAAAAAATTTTTAGCAGGTATTTTAGTTTTAACTCTTATGTTTTCGGTAGTAGGTTGTGGACAAAAAGCAAATGATGCTAGTAAAGAGGATGACAATTCAAAAGATGCTGAAACAAAACAAGTCAAGATTGGTTTATCTATGAATACCTTGAACAATCCATTCTTTGTAGACGTTTCAAATGGTGCTAAAAAAGGTGCAAAAGATAACGACGTTGAATTATTCGTTACAGATGCTCAGAATCAGCCAAGTAAACAACAAACAGATGTAGAGAATCTATTACAAAAAGATTTGGATTTACTAATCATAGATCCATGTGATAGTGATGCTATAGTAGCCGCAATTGAAACAGCTAATGAAAAAGATGTACCTGTCATAACAATTGATAGAGCTGCAAAAGGCGGAGAAGTTGTTGCACATATGGGATTCAATGCAATTCATTCAGGAAATATTGCAGGAGAATACTTAGCTGATGTGCTTAATGGAAAAGGTAAAATAGTTGAGATTATGGGTATTATGGGTACTAATGTTGCTCAGGACAGAAGTAAAGGTTTCAATGAAATAGTTGATAAGACAGAAGGTTTTGAAGTTGTTGCTACTCAAAGTGCTAATTTTGATAGAGCTGAAGCAATGAAAGTTATGGAAAACATTCTACAAGCCAATGCTGAGATTGATGGAGTATACGCAGCTAATGATGAAATGGCTTTAGGTGCTCTAGAAGCTATTGAAGCAGCTGGAAGATTAGATGAAATAGTTTTAATTGGTTGTGACGCTATTGATCCATCATTAGAAGCTATCAGAGGAGACAAACTAGAAGCAACAATCGCTGAACCACCTTTCTTTTTAGGAAAAAATGCAGTATTAATGGGATTAGATTATATAAACGGTAAAGAAATAGAGAAAAACATCATATTAGATTCAACATTAGTAACTAAAGATAATGTTGATGATATAGTAACTAAAGAAGAATAATAATCAAAGATTAAAAGTACTTGGGTATATTAATGAATCTAGTACTAAAAGGAGATTACAATGAATTTATCAAAATATATAGACCATACAATATTAAAACCAGATGCCTGTGAAGAAGATGTCAAAAGAATATGTGATGAAGCTAAAAAATATAATTTTGCTTCTGTATGTATTAATCCATCTTATGTAAAATATGTGGCAGAATCATTAAAAGAAACAGATGTCATGACTTGTACAGTAATAGGTTTTCCTCTAGGAGCAACGCCAAAAGAAGTAAAAGCCTTTGAAACTGTGAATGCCATAGAAAATGGTGCAGATGAAGTAGATATGGTTATAAACATAGGTTACTTAAAAAGCAAGAAATATAAAGAAGTAGAAGAAGACATTGAAGCTGTAGTCAATGCAGCTAAAGGAAAAGCTCATGTAAAAGTTATCATTGAGACATGTCTTCTAACAGATGATGAGAAAGTAAAAGCTTGTGAATTATCTGTGAAAGCTGGAGCAGATTTTGTTAAAACTTCCACTGGATTCAGCACAGGCGGTGCTACACTTGAAGATGTCAGATTGATGAAAGAAACTGTAGGCGATAAAGCGAAAGTAAAAGCATCAGGTGGAGTAAGAGATTATGAAACTGCTGTAGCCATGATTGAAGCAGGAGCTGACAGAATCGGTACAAGTTCTGGAGTAGCCTTTGTAAGTGAAAAGTAAATAAAGTATACAAATAAATTAGCTATGAAAAGCTGGTAGGATTTTACATCTTATCAGCTTTTTTCTATATTTATGCAGATTTTTGTCAGATTTATTATGTTATTTACTTGATTTTTTATAATGGTTGTTATTATAATAAAGTAAGGTATAAGCTGAAAAATTTATAATATTATGTATAAATATTATGTGAGGAGAATATTAGTGAAAAATATTGCAGATGGTTTCCATAATATATCAATTAAGAGAAAAATAGTAATACTTGGTCTGATTATGATATTATATCCAATTATACTAGTTATTATATTTGGTATGTATAACAACGAGAAAATAATAAAAGATCGTTTTGTAAGCTATGTTGAAAATGATGTTATGAATGCTAAGAACAGAATGACTAATGATCTTAATTTTATGGAGCAGATTTTTCAAGAAGTTTTTTATAATATTGATGTTTATGATTTGTTTAGGTCTAAGCCAAAAGGGTGTGATAGAAACAATACCATGTTAAACTATAGATTTCAAAAAAATATGACTAAATATTTAAACTCTACAATATTTGCAAAACAAGAATTTGATTTGGTAATTATGCAGTTTTTAAGTGATGATAGTGTCTATTATGCAGCCAAAGAAAAAGGACTTGTTGATATGGGTAAAATCCCAACAGAAGAGTTTAAAAAAGTAATAGAAGATGATAATCAAGTAATTTATTATTTTGATAAACAAGATGATGGACCATATATCTACCTCGTACGTTCAATCTATGACATCAATACTTTTGAGAAGATGGGTATTATGTCTTTTAGAATTGATAATAATTATCTGCGGGAAATTCTAAGTCATACATATAGAGAACCAGCGGAATCTACATATTTATATACTTTTAATGGTGATAGAGTTGTATATGCAGGAAGGAATTATAATAATGATATTATTGAAAACAATAAAATATATCTGAAAGAAAAAGGAACATATACACATACAATAAATGGCAATAACTATTATGTCATCGTGGAAACTATAGAAAACGTTAATCTAAAAATAATTAGTGTCATAACAACAGATATGCTCATAGCAGATACTAGAAAAGTATTTGATTTGATTATAATCCTATGTATCATTAGTATGCCTATCTATATCATAATAGCGAATATGATCTATAGTGAAATTATATCACCCTTTAATTTGCTAGTATCTAAGATGAAAGATATTGAAAAAGGAGAATTAAACACGAGTATAGACATTGTAAGAAAAAATGAAATAGGTTATCTGTATAATTCATTCAACAGTATGGCTAAGAGATTAAAATATCTGGTGGAATGTGTTTATGAAGAAGAAATAGCTAGAAAAAACGCAGAAATATCAGCATTACAATCACAGATTAATCCGCATTTTCTATATAATACTTTAGAAACGATTAACTGGAAGGCACAATTATCAGGTGAGCGGGATATCGCAGAAATGGTCCAGGCACTATCCAAACTTATGGATGCAAATATGAACAGAAAGGGTGAGAAATTCTCCACTATTGAACAAGAGATAGAATATATGGATAGCTTTCTGTTTCTAATTCAAAAGAGATTTGGTAAAAAAGTTGAATATCATAAAATCATCGATGAAACAGTATTAAAAGAAAAGTTACCAAAATTAATTATTCAACCCATAGTTGAGAATGCTATAAAACATGGAATTGAGCCTGTAGGCAGAGGTAAAATAACAATATATATTACTGAAAAAGATGAAAAATTAATAATAAAAGTAGAAGATAATGGAGCAGGTATAGAAATAGCTAGATTACAATCAATTAACATGGAGTTGAGTCATAACAAGTATATTGTAGAGGAACAAAAAAATTCCAGGAGTATTGGGCTTAAGAATGTTTATAGAAGATTATTGCTTATATATGGAAAAGAGGCACAGATTTCCATTGAAAGTATATATACACAAGGTACAATAGTAACCCTTAAGGTTCCAAAAACAGAATGGCTGACAACGAATTAATAAGGAGGAGTTTTCGATGTATAAAATATTGCTTATTGACGACGAAATAATAATAATTGAAGGATTAAAAAAACTTGTTCCCTGGGATGAAATTGAATGTGAAGTAGTTGGTGTAGCAGAAGATGGTGAAGAAGGTTTAGAATTAGCCAATGAGTTGAAACCAGATATTATTATTTCTGACATTCAAATGCCTAAATTATCAGGACTGGAAATGATTAAGAAAATAAAAGAAAAAAGTAAAGATACCAAATTTATTATTTTAACTGGGTATAGAGAATTTGAATATGCAAGGGAAGCGGTTACCTTAGGTGTTACCCAGTTCTTATTAAAACCTACTAACTTAGAAGACATAAAAAATGCCATATTAGAAGCGATTAATATCTTAGATGATGAAAGAACAAAAGTGAAGGACATCGAAAATCTAAGAAAAAAGCTGTATAAGTTTAATGCTTTAAGTGATAAGGAAGTAGAAAACAATGATAATGAAGATGATAAAGTCCGATTTTTAACAGGACAGGCAATTAAATATATTAAAGAAAATTTTAGTAAAAAATTAGATTTGCAAACAGTAGCCGATCATTTATACATAAGTTCTTGGTATTTGTGTAAAATATTGAAGAAAGAAGTAGGTAATAGTTTTGTGGAGCTATTGAATGAAGTTAGAATACAAGGAGCAAAAGAATTATTAACTACGTCTAATTATAAGATATATGAAATAACAGAAATGGTTGGATATTCTGATACTGCTTATTTTTCTAAGACATTTAAAAAACATGTAGGAATAACACCTAAACAGTATCGAAATAAAAAATGGAAAAGTTAGTTATAAGCGATATATTTCTAAATAAATAAAATATAATTTTTATTATAATTGTCTATTATAGACGCCTTATTATGTATAATTAATAGGTATTAAACAATTAGTAAGATATATATATTGATTATTGAACAAAATTATACAGTAAAGTGCAAGAATGACTTATAGTAATTGTACAATATGCATGGTATTATATGGGTGTAATAAAAATATTGATTTAGGTAGTTGCAAATATAATTTAAAAAATGAATAGCTTTAACTTAAAAAATAGGAAAATTTTAACAAAAAGAAGACAAGCTGTGAAAATTAAATTAAATAAATCACACCTTACAAATAAGTTATTCATAATACAAAAGATGTCATAAGTCTACAAACTTGACAGTTAATCATTTTACTCTATTAGAAAGACTTATTTCGATTATTTTAATTATTCTGCAATTAACTAAAAACATTAATTTTAGGGAGGAGTTTTTAGATGAAAAAGATTTCAAAACTTATTTCAGTTTTAATGGTTTTAACATTAGTATGTGGACTATTTATTGGATGTGGTACCAAAAAAGGAGAACCAGCTGGTGTTGATAATTCAAAGCAAAATACTGAAAATGAATCTGAAAAAGAATCTAACAATAACAATGCAGAAAATAATGAAAGTGAACCTGCTAAAAAGGTTGAATTAAAGACTGAGACTATGTTTGGTGGAACTGATCCTTGTACAAAAAGTTACGAGGCTTTCTTAAAAAAATTCATGAACGAACATAAAAATATTACAATTAAAGATGATTCCATGACATCTGTTGGTGATGAGTATAGGACTAAAGTAAAAACTGATTTTGCAACAGGTAATGAACCTGACATCTGCTATTTCTATAGCTTAGCTGATGCAGATGGTATTATTAATTCAGGAAAAGTAGTAACTTATCAAGAAATCTGGGAAGAATATCCTGATATAGCAAGCGATGTTCAAGAAATAGCTAAACAATCTGTAGCCAAAAACGATGGAAACATTTATTCAATACCAATAAGTGGTTTTTATGAAGGATTATTCTGTAACAAAGCTTTATTTGATAAATATAATCTTGATTTACCAACTGATTGGGATAAGTTATTAAAAGCGATAGAAACATTTAAAGAAAAAGATATTATACCAATTGCAGCTCCTGTTGGACAATCACATTATTTGTGTGAGTTCTTTACTATAGCATTTGGTACAAAAGAACACAAAGCTCTTTTTTCAGAAGGTGTTCAAGACTCTTACATTCAAGGCTTAAATGAAATTAAAAATTTCTACAATATGGGTGCATTTCCAAAGTCAGCTATAACTATGCAAATAGAAGAAGCTCAAAATTTATTTAAGTTAGAAAAAGCAGCAATGACTTTTGATGGATCATGGTTTAATGGACATTTTAAGGATGAATTTGAACATTTACAAGATAAAGTAGTAATCTTACCAATGCCTGCAAAAAATGACAAAAAAGGACCAAAAGATATAATTGGTGGTTATTCAACTGGTTTCTTTGTAAGTAGAAGAGCTTGGGATGATAAAGATAAAAGACCAGCTGTAGCACAATTCCTTAAAGAAATACTTAGTTATGAAACGCTTTCACAATTTGCAAAAGATAATGGTGGTATTCCAGTAGTTGGTGAAATAGAAATTGCTGAAGATTTACCTTCATGTAATAAAAGCGGACTACAAATGTTTGTTGATGCAACTGCTATTAATATGCCTTTTGCTGATCAGATTAAACCTGAAGCATTCAACCATATTTGGAAAGATGGTGTTCCATATATTGTAGCTGGAGAAAAGACAGCTGAAGAAGTTCTTAATAAAGCTATGGAAATCCAAAATAGTGCAGAAAATAGTAACTAATTAAATATGATACTTATAATTTGAGAACAAGTGGATATTTAGGAAAAATTAGAATAACAGTTGATAAGTAAATTCAACTGTTATTCTAATATAAGGCTTGTTTTATAAATAGTCGAAAGGAGTGGAAAAAAGTGAGCGTATTTAAAAATAAAAAAGTCATTTTTTTATTTCTATTTCCTGCTTTAGTATTTATTATAGTTTTTTTACATTATCCGCTAGTAATGAGTATAGCAAAAAGTTTTACTAGATGGGATGGATATTTTAACACCAATTTTATTGGTTTAGCTAATTATAGGGAATTATTAAAAGATAGATCTATAATGCAATCTCTACAACATACATTAAAATTAATGATATATGTTATTATATTTGAGGTTGGTTTTGGCTTGCTATTAGCTCTTTTTGTGGATTCAGTAAAAAAAGGAGCACAATTTTTTAGAACAGTATACTTCTTTCCTATTGTAATTTCAGGTGCTGCCATAGGGATGTTGTTCACTTTAATATTTCAATATTATGGAGGACTTCTAAATGGTATTATAGGAAAATTCGGTGCTGCGCCTATTGAATGGGTAACTAAGAGTAGCGCTATGAATATTGTATCCATACCAACAGTATGGCAATATGTAGGATTTTATTTTGTCATTATGTTAACTGCCATCAATAATGTGCCTGAAGATATATATGAATCAGCATATTTAGATGGAATAACAGGTATTACTAAAACATTTTATATAACAATTCCTATGATAGCTGATGTAATAAAAGTCTGTTTAGTACTGGCTATTACCGGTGTGCTAAAAGTATTTGATATAGTTCAGATAATGTATGAAGGGGGACCATTAGGTTCAACAGAAGTTCTTGGTACATATATGTATAGAAAAGCATTTACAGATGAGAGATTTGGATATGCTTGTGCTATTTCAGTATTAATTGTTATTCTTGGTATAATATTATCAGTTATAGTTAACAAGATATTTAAAACTCATAATGAATATTAAATCATCAGATTGGAGGATATTATGATTGTACAAAAAAAAGTCACACCCAAAAAAGTAATTATCTATGTTGTATTAATTGTATGGGCACTAGCAACAATTCTTCCATTACTTTGGGTCATAAATAATTCTTTTAGAACTTCAAACAGTATTATTGCAGATGCATTTTCATTCCCGAAACACTTCGATTTGGATAATTTTAAAACTGCATTTGAAAAACGTAATATTGGGCAGGCATATATGAATAGTTTGCTAGTTTCCGTTAGTACAACAATTTTAACTATAGCTTTTGGAAGTTTAGCAGCATATTGTTTAGCACGATTTGAATTTAGAGGAAAAAAGGTTATATATACTATTATTGTTGGAAGTATCTTAATTCCAGTTTTTGTTACGATAACTCCAGTATTTCGAATGTTAGTATCTTGGAATCTTCTTGATACACGTATTGGATTAATATTACCACAAGTCGCAGGAAACTTATCCTTTACCATAATTTTATTATATGGTTTTATGATTGGTGTTCCCAAAGAATTTGAAGAATCTGCATTTATTGAAGGGTGTGGAGTATTGAAAGCTTTTGTTAGAATCATTGTTCCAATATCAAAAGCAAGCTTTGCAACAAGTGCTATTTTTATCTTTTTATGGTCTTATAATGATTTGTTTATGTCTTTAATAGTTTTAAGATCAAAAGATGTTCAACCTATAAACGTTTTATTACGTGAAATTAGTAGTCAATATGGTACGGATTACGGATTAATGGCTTCATCTATTACTTTAATTGTTATACCTGTATTAATTGTATATATGTTACTCCAAAAAAATATTGTAAAAGGCTTGACAGCAGGTGCTATAAAAGGATAGGAGAAAGAGGGGTTAATGATGATTAAATTTGGAACTGGTGGATGGAGAGCTATAATAGGTGATGAATTCATTAAAAGCAATATAGTAAAAGTAGGGCAGGCTATATCCAATATTATAAAAGAAAATTGTATCAATAAAAGTATTGTAATAGGCTTTGATAGAAGATTTATATCGGATATATCAGCAAGCTGGCTTGCTGAAGTTTTTGCAGGAAATGGTATTAAAGTATATTTTATTGATAAAATAGCACCTACACCTATGGTTATGTATAGTGTCAAAACCCTTGACTTAGATTATGGTGTAGCAGTAACTGCTAGTCATAATCCCGCAGAATATAATGGAATAAAAATATTTATAAAAGGCGGAAGGGATGCAACTGTGGAGGTAACGAACTTAATTGAAACAGCAGCTAATAAAATAGAGGATAATAGGGTTATATCCATTTCTTTTGAAAAAGGATTAGAAACAGGAATTATACAAAAGATTAATCCTCTTAATGATTATGTAGACACCATAATAAATAAATTAGATATAAAAGCAATTAGAAATAAGAATCTTAAAATTTTACTAGACCCTATGTTCGGGGTATCTAAGACAGCATTACAGCTTATATTAGTTACAGCACGTTGTGAGGTAGATGTAATACATGATAGACATGATACTATGTTCGGAGGTAGATTACCTTCACCAAGTGCCGTCACATTAAAAAGATTACGAGAGATGGTAGTAGATAAAAAATATGATTTGGGTATAGGAACTGATGGGGATGCAGATAGATTAGGCATTATAGATGAAAATGGGAATTTTATACACCCAAACAAGATAATGTCATTATTATACTATTATTTATTGAAGTACAAAGGTTGGAACGGTCCAGTTGTTAGAAATGTTGCTACAACACATTTATTAGATGAAATAGCAAAAAAATACGGTGAAGATTGTTATGAGGTACCAGTGGGATTCAAACATGTTAGTTCCAAGATGGAAGAAACAGATGCTGTAATAGGTGGTGAAAGTAGCGGTGGTTTAACAATAAGGGGACATATAAAAGGAAAAGATGGTGTATTTGCAGCAGGTTTACTTGTAGAGATGATAAGCGTGACAGGTAAAAGGTTAGCCAGAATGTTAGATGAACTTGATAAAGAGTTTGGTAAATTTGAGATGGTTGAATTTGACTGCAAATTCGCTAACGAAGACAAAGAGAAGTTAGTGGATATATTATATAGACAAAAAAAGCTTCCAGAGTTTAATTATGAGATAGACAAAGTAAGCTATCTAGATGGAGTAAAAGTATATTTCAAAAACGGTGGTTGGATAATTGCTAGATTTTCAGGAACAGAACCATTGATACGTATATTCGGAGAAATGGATGATGAAGCAAAAGCAAATGAAATAGTTGATGATATGGTGAAGTTTTTGGGGATTAAGGATAAGAATTAAATTATATAAAGTATAAAAATATTATCTTAGCACTTACTAATGTGAAACTATAAGAAATTAGAGGTGAGAAATTTGATTAATGTAGACAAGATACTTGCGGAAATGACTCTAAAAGAAAAGATTGCACAGATGTATTTACAGTACTACCAGGGGTATGATGATTTACCAGAAAATCTGAAAGAGCTTAACAGGAAAAACCTACTTGGTGGAGTAATATTCTTTTCAGGAAATAATGTTAGAGATATAGATCAGTTACATAATATGACCAAGAAGATTCAATCTTATGCTAAAGAGAACAAATATAACTTACCATTTTTATTAACTATTGATCAAGAAGGCGGACAATTAACAGCAATCTTCAATGGCACAACAATTTTTCCTGGTAACATGAGCATGGGGTTCGCTAATGATGAAAATTTAGCCTATTTACAAGGAAAACATGTAGGAAAAGAGCTGAAATACGCAGGAATAAATATATGTTATGCTCCTGTACTTGACGTTGATTATGATGTGAAAGATGGTGTTCCAGTTGTAGACAATAGAAGGTTCTCTACAGAACCACAAGTAGTAGCTGATATGGGTTCATCATTCATAAAAGGACTTGAAGATGAAGGAATTTTAGCTTGCGGTAAACATTTCCCTGGCATGAGAATTACTAAAGTTGATACTCACTTTCAAGTAGATAGAAGTCCATATGATAAAGAAAGGTTGGAAAACGTAGAGATATTACCTTTTAGAAAAGCCATTGAAAAAGGCGTAAGTTGTATAATGACACATCATGGTATATTTGAAGCACTAGACCATGAGTATCCAGCATCATTATCAAAAAAAATATTAACATATTTGAGAGAAGATCTTGGATTCCAGGGATTAATAGTTAGTGATGATCTGATAATGAAAGCTATACTTAATGAATACGGTGAAAAAGAATCAATTAAACTAGCCATTAATGCAGGCATAGATTTAATTATATCAACTTGTGCCAGTGAATGGTTTGTAGATTATGTTTATGACTGCGTCATTAATGGTGAAATAGAACAATCAAAAATCGAAGAATCTGTAAAAAGAATTCTTGTTTATAAGAAAAAAGCAAATGTAGGTGAAATACCAGATAAAAAAGAATACGACAGTAACTATGGAAAAGAACTATCAGCCAAGATAGCAGCTAAGGGATTAATATTATATAAGGGGAACCAAGAAGAACTGCCAATAAGGATAGATAAAGAAGATAAAATAGGTATAATATTAGCTAATCCAGCTAGACTTGTGATGTCAGATGCTACTAACCTATACGATATATCATTAAAGGATATCATCAAGAAAAAAGGTTATCACAGCAATATAAAAGAGGCAATTATGCCTTGGCATCCTACAGATGAAGAAATCATATCATTAGCAGATGTAGGAATCATATCCGATATATTGATATTTACCACAGTCAATGCTTATCGTTTTGATAGACAGATTGAAGTATTAAAGGAATTTAGAAAATTTTGTCCAACCAAAAAGGTTATATCCATTGCTACTAGAAGTCCAATGGATGCAAAAATCTTAGCTAAATACTCAGATTATGTAGTTATAACAGGTGGTTTGACTCCAAGTATCTTAGAAGGGGTTTCTAATGCAATATTTGGAAAAGAAAAGTTTGAATATAATAAGGCTAAGGAATTCTTTTGTAGGTAAATAACATTAGGTACGAGAAAAAAATAAAAGGACGAGGAGAACAATGAAAGATATTACTAGGATCGTTAAAGATTTTTCAAATGAATATCATAATATAAAAGATATTAAATCAGGATATACCATCAATAAAATGCCTGGTAATACGTATTTTATTGATGATAGTAATATACTGGTTATGCCTAGAGATGATGGCGAATGCAGATATCCTTACGGGCAGAAAGGTTTTAATTTCTGGGCTTATTCTTCTGGATATATGCATTGTAATGAGGGATTATTCTCACCATTCATCAGGGCATCTGAAGGTGCAGAACCTAAAATAGCTTTTTTTGCAGGTATTAAAGATAATGAGAGATATAGAGTCATACCTTTATTAGCAGTACCAGTCATTGAAGAAGCTGAACATCTAGGGGTAGAAAGATATACAATATTCACTAAGGGTGCAACATATTATATGACTGAATATGACAATATACTGTTTGCAGTCAGAGTTTTCGTTGACGAAAGAAACAAGGTATATTTTACCATAACAGTCCATAATGAAAATGAAGATAAAAGAGAAATTTTTATTTCATCTTATCTTAATCCATTCTTGAAGAATGCAATTGTTGAAAACTCTACTGATAGATGGTTCAGACAGGTTACATATATAGATGTAAAAGATGTGAATAAATTAGGAAGTTTTGTAGTAGAGACTTACGAGGAACTGGACAGATCATCTATGAAGGCTAATTACGGTGTTATAAATAGATATCTTAAGCTGGATGAGAATTCAGAACTTATAAAATCTGAAATAACAGCTTCAAGGTATAAGTATGTTGGTGGTACACGAAAAAGCCTTCATACACCTTCTGCACTATATAATGGTACTTTTGGGGAACACCAGCCTATTTGTACTTTTACAGAAACAGCTATAGCGGGGGATTTATCATTAATAAATATAAAAGATAATGCTAGGATAGATTTGACTCTGGGTTATTGCTTTTCTGATAATGAAAAGGGTGAATTATTAGATGAATATATAACTTGTAATGATATAGATAATTTGTTACAGGATATTGAACAAGAAGAAAAAGATAGGCAATCAAGGCTTGACTTAACATTTGGAAGAGAAATTAATGATTCTCAAGTTAAACCTTACGTACTGAATTCATTTTTTGAACATCTCAAAAAACAAGTTGAATTTTGTTCAGTTATCAAGGGTTATATTCAATTATCAAGTTTTTCCCTAATAGGTATTAGAGATGTATTTCAAGCTATTGAAGGTTTATTATATTGGCAGCCTGAGGTTGCTAGAAATAAAATGCTGGAGGCACTTAATTTTATTGCACCTAATGGAAGATGCCCAAGACAATACTCTCTGCCTAAGAGAGAAGGAGAACCTCCCGCAATGGATTTAAGACCATTTATTGACCAAGGAGTATGGGTTATAACTACAATATCAAGTTATTTAAAATTCACAGGTGATTTTGATTTCTTAGATGAAATATGTGGTTATTACGATATCATAGATGATAAAACCCATAGTGTACAAAAAAGCCATAAGCAAAGTACTGTATTACAACATTTATTTGATATAATGAATTACTTGTTGGTTAACAGAGACCATGAAAATACAAAATGCGTGTGCGCTCTATATGGTGATTGGAATGATGCACTTGATGGTCTAGGTGTAAGTAAAGATAAAAGTAAGGAATATGGAACAGGCGTATCAGTCATGGCAACCTTACAAGTTTATCAAAACCTTAATGAGATGATAGAGCTTTTAGAATTAATTGATGCAAATAAATATGAAAATATAATAAAACAATATAAAAAGGCAACATTAGAGATTGAGCAAGGGTTAAAAGAACATGCTGTCATTTCTAAAGATAATATTAAAAAGATTGTTCACGGTTGGGGAGATGAAAAAAGCTATTATGTAGGCAGCTTCAATGACCCTGATGGTGTTGAGAGAGATGGACTTACCTCTAATGCTTTTTGGGCGATTTCTGGTTTATATGACCAAGATACAAGTATAGAGAATACCATTATTAGAGCTTTTGCAAGACTTGATTCAAAATATGGGTTGAAGACCTTTGAACCACATTTTGAGAGAGGTGTTAAAGGAGTAGGTAGAATACCTAATCTTCCAGCAGGCACAGCAGAAAATGGTGCTCCATATATCCATGCTTCAATGTTCGGTATAATGGCACTATTTAAAATGGGATGCAGTGAGTTAGCATGGGAACAATTAAATAAATCTCTGCCAATAACCCATGATAAGATTTCTTGCTCACCTTATATAATGCCTAATTCCTATGGTTATAATGAAGATAAATTCATTGACGGGGAATCAATGCATGATTGGCAGACAGGAAGCTCCAATGTACTGTTGAAGGTATTTTTAAAATATATATTTGGATTCCAGCCTGAATATAAAGGGATATGGATTCAACCATCCAAGAATATACCTTTTGAGAGTTTTGATTTCAGTATTCTGATGGGTGAAACTGAAGTAATAATAAAATATGAAAACAAGGGTTATAATAAGAGGGAATTTTACATAGATGAGAATAAAAAACAGGGGATATATGACAGCATAATGAAACTAGATAAACTTTGGTTAGATAAATCTTTACTGGTTAAAGATAAAATTATTGTTAGGGTAACAGATTAATACTTTTTATTTTTCATAAAATCCTACCTAGCTAAAAGGGTCTATGTTTTTGTTGGTTTGAGATTAATGTAGTGGTATGGAAAGATTATATTGGTAGACTCTTTTAGAGTAGAGCGGTGAAATGACAAGAAATTGTTGATTTCACCGCTTTATTTTATGGAAGTATTACTTGGAAATATATTAAGAATAACGAATAATATGTAATAAAAATGCATTTTATCCCATAAATCGTGTCGTTCGTCAGGATTTGTTGAAAAATAGTTGTAAAAAGATATAATAATAAATGAAGAAAGGAGCTAATTATGGGACAAACAAAATACAATCTGAGTGCTTTATCTGAAAAAGAAAACGACTTAATAGAAGTAAATAAAAGAATAGACTATATTTTTAATAGATTCAAAATTATTAAGAATTCTGTTGACACTGATATTATAAGAAGAGATAATATTAGTAACCAATTTAATAGTTTGATAAGTGATTTTCAAAATCTTATTGAAAATACTTACAATTCAAGTCAGATTATTAATAGGGCAATAACTGAATATAGTGATGGTGAACAACAGATACAAAATCTTCTTAATGGATTATTGGGTAAAAATAATAATTCGTTTGGTACAGATATGAATGAAATAAAACATAAGGAAGTAAATATAAGTGGTGTCAGCATTTTACAAAACTGGTTTGAAAGATTATATGATCAATTTATAAGTAAAGTAACTCATATAAAGAAGTTTTTTGAAGATAATGGAGTTTGTGTAAATAATAGAGATTACTCAAAGACAGTGATTAAGGATAAAGATGCGTTGAAAAGTGATGTATTGGGTGATTTAGAGATAAATACATACAGCAAATTAGATCCAGAGATAATTTTTAGGAAAACATCTGAAAAAGAATCAAATAATTATGATGAAGATAGAATAAAAAAACTACAACAGTATATTCGGGAGAAAGGAATAAATGTTGAGGTAACAGGTCAATTAGATAGGGCTACTTTTCAAGCTGTAAATATGATTGGGGTCGATGAATTAAAGGAAAAGGGGTTTATAAAAGATGATAGTTTCAGGAGCGAGGGATTAAGCTTATATGGATACGTATCCCACAATCATGTAAACTTAATAGAACCTACAGAATACTGTAAAAACGATATTGACTTACAGGATGTAGATATATTATCTTCTTTAGATTTAAATAACGTTATTGGGTTGAAAGGAGTTTACGCTTATTATGCATCACAAAAAAATAAAGAAGATGAGATGCTTGCTATTTTAAGAGCCATAGATACTATACGACAAAAAGAAGAATATAATGGATTATATTATTCAAAAGATAAAAATGGCAAATATGTCAGTGTATATGATTACAAAGATAGTAAAATAAAGAGCAAAATATCAGTATTACAAAAAGACTTGTATAAAGATAAAAGCGGCACTAATGCATTGTTTACAGCAACAGGATTTTTGCCTCCACCATACAATGTAATAGCAGCCTTAGGTAATATAGCACCAGAAAGTGGTAAAAGTATATTGAATACTGAAGAATCAGATTTACCAGATGTTTTAAATACTGGAATAACAGTAGCTGGGTTCTTAAACAAACCACAAAAAATAGGAGCATTTTTTAACGGTTTAGGTGGATTTAAAACTCAATATGAATTAGAAGAAATCAAAGGGTATAGCCAAACATCAGTATCTATTGAAAGTAATGGATATGTAGAAAATTTTACATTTAAATCCAATAGTAATAATGTTTTGATTGATGCTCGCAAAGAAGATCCAATAAAAATATCAATACCAGCACAGTGGAGTTACTGGAATGAAAATCATCCATCACCAGATATATGGATCAAAAATGATAGTATAAAAATTTGGTTTGACAGATAATATGGGAGTGAACGAATATGAAGAAAGATATATGCCCTTACTGTGGTAAAGAATTATCTTTTAGTACAAAAATATCAATAGACCCTAGATATACTAAAAAATGTCCTTTTTGTGACAAAAAAATTGGAATGCCATATTGGACTAATTTTCCGTACTTAATTGTAGTGACTATTATATTTTTAACATTTAAGTCATGGTTTTTTGAACATAAAATTATAGGAATAATATTATTAGGTATAGTAACAATTATAAATGGAATGTTAACAACCCTATTTATACCAGTTGTAGAAAGAGATTAATTGTTATTAAACTAAATATTTTAATAGAATATAATTAGTAATGTGACTTAACTATAAAAAGTTAAGCACATTTATTTTTAGTTTTGTTGATTAAAAATACGTACAGAATTTAAGAGTAAGACCCCTGCAAAAGAATATGTTGATATGCAAGTTTATAATGAAGGATCTTTTAGTGATGGTGAGCTAAACAACTGGAATAATAAGTTTAATTTAAAAGAGTAGTGGTTAGGATTCCTTATAAAACTCATCCTTCACCCCAAATTAGAATCAATTGATATTTTAACTATTTTAGTAAAATATAACTCCTGTTAATAAAGATGTTTTGATTGCCTAGGAGCAGTTATGTTAAGTACCAACATTATTCAAAGAGTCTATTTTTGATGATAAGCAAGAAATTTCGTTAGTGATGGTTATGGGAGATATAAATATAAATAAAATATAACGAGGGAGACAATAATGAAATTTCAAAAAGACAAACTAGTGGTTGAAGTCTACGGAAATAGAGAATTAATGGGAAAAGCCGCAGGAATAGATATTGCTGATTCAATCAAAAACCTACTAAAAAAACAAGAAGAAGTTAATATTATTTTTGCTGCTGCTCCATCCCAAACAGACGTATTCAAGTATCTAAAAGAAACAGAAGATGTAGATTGGAGTAGAGTAAACGCAATACATATGGATGAATATCATACCTTAGATAATAACCATAGCGCAAAATTTGCAAATTTTTTAGAGCGGTAATTATTTTCCAAAATCAATTTGAAAAATATATATTATCTAAAAGAAAATGATGAAACAAAAGAAGAAATAATTGCTAAATATCAAAAATTACTAAAAAACAATAAAATAGATATAGTGGAGAGAATGGACATATTGCTTTTAATGATCCCCATGTAGCCAAATTCCAGGATAAAGAATTAGTAAAAGAAATTACACTGGATGAAGCATGCCGTATTCAACAAGTGAATGATGGATGCTTTTCCTCACTTGATGAAGTACCAAAACAAGCTATCACATTGACTATTCCAGCATTAATGAGTGCTAATCAAATATTTTGTATAGTCCCTGGAAAACTGAAACATCAAGCAATCAATAAATTGCTTAAGGGAGAAATTACAGAAGAGGTTCCAGTATCAATCATTAGAACTCATAATCAAGCAAAATTATATTTAGATCAAGATTCTTATATAGGATAAATCTAGTTTCCACTTTTTATATATTCTATATATAATATGTATCCCTGTCTAACTGGCAGGGATATTTTTATTTTATATTACCTACAATATTCTAAATATTATTTATATATGAAATAATAATCAAACTTAACCAATAATAATTATGAAACTAAACCATAAAAAAGAATATAAGATATTTTGTCATAATAACAAGAAAATAAAAAAAATTTATAATTGACATTTAATATCAAAATGTGTATAATAATTGTGCATGCATTTTCAAGGAATAATTTACAAGTGAGTACATAATCTCATTAATCTTGTGTCCTTATGTAAGGAAATTTACAAATGAAAGGAGGATTTGACAATGGCTAAAAATCCATTCGATTTAGAAGTTAAAGTTGATAAAATTAATGGTGCAGAATTAGACGGGCTTTATACGTCTTCTTGTTACACATCATCTTGTTATACATCTAGTTGCTATACATCATCTTGTTATTCATCTGACTGCTATACTGGTCAAAATATGTGTGGATACACTCATACTTCAAGTTGTTAATGTATAGAGGAAAGTAATATTAAACATCAAAAAACATCTTAATGATGTTTTTTGATGTTTATATGGAATGAAAGGAGAAAATAATGAATACTCAGAGTATATTCAGATGTCTTGATTTTTTTATATTGCGAACGCCTATACTATCTACAAATATATTTGAAAATAAGTTAACATCCTTTAATGCACCTATTTTAGATGAATTATGGGAATTTACACAAGATCCCTTGATCAGAGAAGCAATTGCTGTTTCGAGTATATCACTTCTGGATGCTCTAACTAACCTTTCACCAGATAGTCCATCCCGTAAAAGAGAACAAGCTGCCAGAGCTTTTTTACGTTATTTAATCAGAATGTCTACTAGACCAACACCTTTTGGTTTATTTTCTGGAGTGACGTATGGAGAGTACGGAGATTATTATAAAGTTGCATTAAGGAGTACTGAGTATCATGAGAAGCGTACTCGTCCTGATATGGACTGGTTATTCAAGATAATAGCACAAATGGAGAATGACCCTAACATAATTAAGCAGTTAATACTAATGACAAATACTATGGCTTATGAAGTGGGTGATAGAACATACCTTCCATACTTAACGAATTTAGGTCAAGCTAAGGGGAGAGGCAATGAAATGGAACGTACATCAGTACGGACTACAAGTGCTGTCAAACAAGTACTGAACTTAGCAAAGATACCTTTGACCTATGAAGAATTAATTTCAAAGATAAATGTTGAATATCCAGATACGCCACTCGAGCAAATAAACCAATTTGTTTACCAGTTATTTAAACAAGAGCTGTTAATTTCCAATTTACGTCCACCCCTAATAGAGGCAAATCCAATAAATTATTTATTACAACGAATAGAGGATATAAAAGGGATAGAAAAATTGAAAACTCAGTTACAAGAAATATCTTTCATGATAGATATGTATGACAGAACTCTATTAGGACAAGGTGAAGAATTATATCGAAACATAATTAAGAAGATGAAAAAAATAGCTGAAAGTAAAAATTACCTGCAAGTTGACCTTAAGGTTCAAACTGATGGAGTTGTTTTACCTCATTCAGTCAAGGGAGAAGTGGAAAAAGCAGCAGAAGTACTATGGAAAATCAGTAATAATGAATATGGATTATCACACTTCTCAGAATACAGAAATGATTTCATAAAAAAATATGGGTCGTCAAGAGAGGTTCCACTATTAGAGTTATTGGATGAAGAGATAGGATTAGGAGCACCAGCTACATATGAATATCCGTCTTCCAAAAGAAGACCAAAAGAAAATAGAACAGAATTTCAGCAACGTAAGAAATATTTATTATCACAATGGTTAACTATGACCTTATTAAAAGGAGAACAAGAAATTATTCTAGATGATTATAAGATAGAAGAATTAGCAGGTGAAGAGGTTGACAGCTACTATGCTCCTCGCTCTTTTGAACTCTTCTTTTCATTGGTTGCTGATTCAAAAGAAGCTGTAGAAGCGGGAGATTATACTCTTATAAGTGGAGCGACAGCACTTTCCTATGGTGCAGGAAGGTCAATTGGGCGATTCACCGACATTATGGGTTCTGAGTTTCAAGATTATCTTAAAAATGTTGGAAAATCAGAAGAACAGATGTGTTCAGATGGAATATTAGCTGAATTGGTTTACTTACCCATAGATGGCAGAGCAGCTAATGTAGTATTAACCTATGATAATCGTAATTACGAGATTCTTATGGGAACAACATCTTCTAAGAAATCAGAGAATATTATCCCGTTATCAGATTTGGTAGTTGGTATAGATAAGAGAGGATTTTATCTTCGCTCATTGAAGCTTGATAAAGAAGTTATAGCTGTAGTTAATCATATGTTCAATGGATCTAATTCACCTAATGTCTATAGGTTCCTTAGAGAATTGGCTATGGAGAGGCAGAGGAATATTGAAAATTTCCATTGGGGAGAATTTAACTCGTTGCCATTTTTACCTCGTATAAAATATGGACGTTGTATTTTATCCCCTGCTAGATGGATTCTCAATAAAGAGACGTTCCCTATTGAAGAAAATATGAATAAAAAAGAGTGGATAGAGAAATTTAATACATATAAAAAAGAGTGGCGACTTCCAAGGTATGTCTATTTGACTCAAACAGATAATAGGTTATTGTTGGATTTGAATGAGAATGAACATATTGACGAAATACGGAGGGAATTCGGTAAGCTAAATTTTGGGCAAGGAATTATTCTAACGGAATTGGGCCATGAATTAGGGGAATTGCCTAAAAATCATAAGGGTAGATATTATACTGAATTTGTATTTCCAATTATAAAAAGTCCAACAGTAAAAAATAGAGAATCCATACCTAAAAGGCAGTATAAGCCAATTAACCCTGTTGAACGTTTTAGGCTTCCAGGAAGTGAGTGGATGTATGTTAAATGGTATGGAGCCTGCAATCGTATAGAGGAATTTTTGGGAGGACAGTTAAGAGAATTCTGTTATAAGGCAGAGCAGAATGGTTGGATTGAGTCAAGTTTCTTCATGAGATATGCTGATCCTGCTGGACACGTAAGGTTACGTTTTTTTGGTGAACCTAAGAAATTACAAAGTGAGTTATTACCACAGCTCAATAATTTTGCCAAGAATTGTTTGAAGGAAGGTATGCTTTCACGTATGGTTATTGATACATATGACCCTGAAATTGAACGATATGGTGGTCAGGAATTAATAAACATCGCAGAGCAGTGGTTTTGCATAGACAGCAGAATTGTAATGGATTGGATAAGATTAAATGAACAAGGTCTTTTACCTATAGAAAAAGATTTATTGGCAGTTATAAGTATCATTGATATCATGGAGCAATTTGGATTAACATTTGAAGAACAACTTGCTTTCTTGGATAAGATTGTTAACTATAAAGATTATCTTGATTTATTTAGATCAAAGAGGTCTATTTATGTGAAATTAGGGGATGCAAGAGATGGATTTGCAGAGCTTAGGAGACATGAAGCAGGACAATTCTTATTACCAGCATTACATGCAAGAAGTAATCCATTGCAATATTATGGAGAACAATTATCAAAGAAAGAACTTAGCGGAGATTATTACGTTAAGCCACTTGATGCATTGCATAGTATAATCCATCTTCATGTAAACAGATTATACGGTATTGATAGAGATGATGAAACAAAAGTACTTACTTTGGCACGTCATACGTTGCACAATTTAGTATACATTCGCAGGAGGTGAACATAATGGCGGTAGATAGAGAGGATTCAAGTATAATGTCTATAGCTAACATATTAAGGTCGTTTCGGTATTGGCCTCGTATCATGGGATTGTTATGGGCTACAGATGCAAAAAGTTTGATTACAATAATGATTTTAAATCTATTTCATGGTATTTCACCAGTTATTGTTTTGATATTGACCAAAGACTTGATTAATTCTATTACTTATTCTTGGACTAATGGGTTTAATGTAATTCTTAAGGCATTTGCCATACTAGTTGCATTTACACTTTTAAGCCAGTTATTGAATCTAGTTCAAAGTTATATAGAGAGCTTATTCAAAGTCCTTTTGATGAATAGAATCAATAAGCTCATAATGGAAAAATCAGTATCATTATCATTGAAGGATTTTGAGAACTCGGAAGTTCAAGATGCTTTGAAGCTTGCTCAAAATGAAGCAGGTCATCGTCCATATCAGATTATGCAGCAGATGATGTCACTTATAAGTGGTATTGTGACACTTATTTCTGCGGCAGGAATGTTGATAATTTTTAGATGGTGGATGGCTTTTATATTGCTTATTATACCACTTACATCATTTTACTCTTTTCTTCGTATAGGACAACAAGAGTTTCTAGTACAGTATAATCGTATACCTAAGATGAGAAAGGCATGGTATTATTCTTATCTAATGACAAACGATAAGAACTTCAAAGAAGTGAAGCTGTATCAATTAGGGAAATATCTTCAAAGATGTTACAATGGTCTATTCAAAAGCTTTTATAAAGAAGATAAGAAAATTGCCAAAAAAAGGTTAAGTGCTGGGATTGTATTTCAAGTTATTAACGTTATAGCAAATGTATTAATGATGCTGGTTGTACTTAGGTCTGCGTTTCTTAGGGAAATAGAAATTGGTACTGTAGTGGCATTGACTCAAACTATAACTATGACACAGAGTAACTCACAAGCACTTATATCTGGAATACTTTCCTTATGTCAGCATAACCTTTTTCTGAAACAGCTATTTATATTCTTGGACTTGAAAGTCAGTAAGAATAATAAAGGTAAACGTACTGATATTACGGATATTGAAACAATTGAGTTTAAAAATGTATCTTTCATGTATCCAGATACTAATAGATATGCTCTTCATAACGTTAGTTTCAAGTTGAAACGGGGAGAAACAATGGCAATCGTTGGACGAAACGGTTCGGGTAAAACTACACTTATGAAGATATTAACTGGGTTATATGATGATTTTAAAGGTGATATACTTATTAATGGAATTTCTATTCGTTCATTTAATCAAGAAACATTACGCAATCATATGGCAGTAGTTTGTCAGGACTTTGTCCAGTATGAACTTAATATGAGGCACAACATAGGATTTGGTAATGTTAATAGACTTGAACGTGATGAAGAATTGTTAGAATCAGCACGAAGAGCTGGAATAGATGATTTAGTAAATCAGTTACCACAAGGATTGGATACCCAGATTGGTAGGTTGTTCGATCAGGGCTGTCAATTATCCGGAGGACAATGGCAGCGGGTTGCAATTGCCCGTGCATTTATGCGTAAGGCTGATTTGTATATACTTGATGAACCAAGTTCCATGTTAGATCCTGAGTCTGAACTCCAAGTTTTTGAGAAATTCAGAGAACTGATTCACCAGCATATAGGGATATTCATTTCACATAGATATACCTCAATAAAGTATGCAAATCATATAATTATGATGCATCAAGGAGAAGTTGTTGAACAAGGAAGTCATCTTGAATTAATGAAAAAAGACGGTATGTATGCTTATCTATATAAAATGCAGCTTTCTGCATATAGTGATAATGATAAGGAGGAAGTACAATATGAAATGGTCTCAGGTGACAGATGAAGAAATTCGTAATAAGATACAACAGATTGTAGATGAAGGAGCACATAGATTAGTTAATCCAGAGCAGATTCAAAAGGATATGCTTGAATTAATAAAGATACGTAAAGAATCTGGAATGGATTATATACCTTGGTCACCTATTGATTTAGCTAGAGGGTATAGTGGTTTTTGTGTCATGTTTGGAGCTTTGGATAAAGCTAATCCTCAAGGGGGATGGGATAGTATTGGACATTCCTACTTACAAAAGATACAGAGAGTAATCATGAAAGAGGGTATTAGAGAATTTAGTCTTTGGACTGGTCTTGCTGGTATAATAATAGCAGCAAGAGCATTATCACGAGATGGGACTAGATATGATAACTTCATTAAAGAATTGAATTCATTTTTCATCAAGTCATTTCCTAGTATGATGCAGTATATGGAATCAAAATTAGAGCAAGGTATTTCTCTAAAAGAGTTTGATGTTATTCAAGGGTTGAGTGGTATTGGGCGTTATGTGCTCTGTTTCATTGAGGAACAGGATATGAGACTGGCAATGGAACAGATTATTACATATCTAATTAAGTTATGTGAAGATAAAGAATATAAAGGAGCAGTTGTACCTGGCTGGTATGTATCTCCTGATAGATATGCTGGCTATGAGAGTGAAGAATATCCTAATGGTCACTTCAACTGTGGAATGTCTCATGGTATACCTGGTGTTCTTGCTTTGATGTCTATAGCCTTGATGAAAGGAGTAGAAGTATCAGGTCAACGTGAAGCTATACATAAGATTGCTCAGTGGATTATGAAGTGGAAAGTGAATGATGAATTTGGACCATTATGGCCAGCTAGAATTTCATGGGAAGAGAATCTGGAAGGAATATCCAAAAATGTTGTTCCACGAGAAGCTTGGTGCTATGGAGGTCCTGGAGTTGCACGTGCACTTTGGTTAAGCGGCATAGCTGTTAACAATGAAGAATGGAAGAGTGTGGCACTAGAAACATTTAGAGGAACAGCTATGAGACCAGAGACAAAATGGAATATAGAATCGGATACATTTTGTCATGGGAGAGCAGGATTACTTCAAATGGTACAGAGGATGTATTCCGAAAGCGGAGATGAACTTATAGGAGAACTGCGAAATAAGTTATTAGAGCAAGTACTGGATTTATGGAATCCAGAAAAGCTTTATGGATACCAGGAAAAAGAATCTTCAGATAAGCAGAATATAGCTGGATTACTAGATGGAGCAGCAGGAGTATTTACCGTACTAATAGGATTGATACAAGAACAAGATACAGATTGGGATTTAATATTTTTGATTAGTTGATAAGTTCCCTAAGAAAAACGAGGCATAGCCTCTTTTTTTTATACCATAATTTTACATTTATTTAACAACTATATAATAATAACTTTATACTGATAAGTTACATTTATATAGTAAATAAACCAAGGAGGCAGAATAAATGAAAAAAAGAATTATTGGTATTGCTTTAATGACTATGATGATATTATCATTATCCCTACAATCAAATGACATATTTAAAACAGTGAATAGAACTGTTTTAGCAAACACAAGCGTGAAAACACCAAAGTACATATTTTATTTTATAGGAGATGGAATGGGTACTTCTCAAAGACAGATATCAGAATACTATCTACAAGAGATATCAGGAGATAAGGATAGAAAACTTGTGATGAATACATTTCCTCATTCAGCCATAAACACAACACATTCCCTTAATACATTAATAACTGATTCAGCAGCTGCAGGTACAGCCCTTGCTACTGGTCATAAAACAAATAACGGCGTAATATCAAAAGATACCGAGGGGAATAATTTAAAAACTCTTATAGAGAGTGCAGAAGAAAAAGGTATGGCAACTGGATTAGTTTCAACAACACGTATAACTCATGCAACACCTGCTGTTTTTGCATCACATAATGAGAGCAGAGGCAATGAAAATGATATAGCAGTTGATTATTTGGATAGTGGAGTTGATTATATTGTTGGTGGTGGATTAAGACATTTCTTACCGATGGACTTTACAGATAATCAAACAGATGCATTTGGAGGAAAAATATATTCAAAACGTAAAGATGACAAAAATGTACTAGCAGAATTCAGAAACCAAGGATACAAAGTAAGATACGGACTAAAAGGAGTAGAAGAGTTTAGGAATGACGTATTAGAAAAAGGCGATAAATACCTTAATCTATTCACAGCTTCACATTTACCATACACAATAGATGATGATAATAATGATAAATATGATGTACCAACATTAGCAGAGATAACTAGCAAAGGTATAGACTTATTATCAAAAGATGATGATGGATTCTTCTTTATGATTGAAGGTGGACGTATTGACCATGCATGTCATCCAAATGACCCATCAGGAACTATAATGGATACACTTGCTTTTGATAAAGCAGTAGAGGAAGCATATGAATTCTATAAAAAACATCCACAAGATACGTTGATTATTGTTGTTGGCGACCATGAGACAGGTGGTCTTGGAATGGGTGTTAATACTGATTATTTCTTGAATCTTCAAGAGCTGGAAAAAGCAACAATGTCAATAGAAGAATTTCAAGGCAGTTATACTGGTGATAGAAGAGAATATTACAAAATGATTGGTGAAAAATTTGGATTAACTGACTTATCAGATGAAGAAAAAGCTATTATTGATAAAGGAATGGACATGGTAGACAAAGGGATTATTGATTCCGGAAATGCTTATAAATACGATGAAGCAGCAATGGCAGTAACCCATGTATTATCAGAGCGAGCTGGTATTTATTGGACATCTTATGCACATACAGCAACTCAAATACCTATGTCAGCTATTGGTGTGGGAGCAGAAAATTATAATGGTTTTATGGATAATACAACTATAGCTGAAATAACTGCTGAAATAGCAGGATTAAAATTAAATTAACCTACTACACATATTTCTAACATTAAGGGGCTGAATAATGACAAGAGCATTATTAACAGTTCCTTAATTTATATAGTTTCAAAGAGACATAGAGGAGATCTAATAATGAATAAAAAAATAAGAGTATCATTTATATACGGTATATTATGCATAATTATATTTCTGCTTTTCATACAATCCAATAAATCCTCAGATAAGTATAATAAGAATGTCAGAGAAATAAAAGCCAAAGTTATTGAAGTAGATGATAGTAATGTTGTAAAAGCAGGTGTTTCAGCCATTGGATTTCAAGAATTGAAAGTTATAGCGGTTAATAGTAATTATAAAGGTGAGAACATAAATGTAGAAAATCAGCTTGTAGGTAAACTGGATTATGATAACTATTATAAGATTGGTGACATAATTATTATCGCAGTCAAGACAGAAAATGATAAAATCATTGATGCAAAAGCTGTGGACTTGTATAGACAGAACTATTTGGGATTAATTTTTTTTGTATTTGTTATTTTACTAGTTATATATGCTAGAAGCATTGGAGTGAAAGCATTACTTTCATTTATATGTACTATGTTCATATTATGGAAATTCTTGATACCTAACTTATTACAAGGGAAAAATCCACTGATAATAGCCTTTGTAACTCTATTCGCTTTATCTGCCATCATATTATTCACAGTAGCAGGATTCAATAAAAAAGGTATATCAGCATTCTTAGGTACTTTATCAGGTTTGTTAATAACTTTAGTATTGACTATGGTAGTTGGGGATAAATTAGGATTAATGGGAATGACATCTCCATATGCAGAAACAATTGTATTCAGCGGATATTTTGATCTAAATATGAAGTATATTTTTTATGTAGCCATTATAATAGGGTCTTCAGGAGCTGCAATGGATATAGCAATGGATGTATCTTCAGCTTGCCAAGAGATTAAAAACAAAAAAGAGAATATTACCCAAAGAGAACTTATAAAATCAGGATTCAATGTAGGTAGAGACGTAATAGGTACAATGACAACCACATTACTTCTTGCATATTCTGGGGGTTACCTAACATTACTGATGCTATTTCAGATAAGGGATTCAAGCTTTACAAGAATCATAAACATGAAAATAATATCAGCAGAAATAATGAGAACACTGATTGGCAGTATTGGTCTAGTAATAGTGGCACCAATAACAGCAATAATAGCAGGTATTTTAATGGGAACAAAGGTAATAAAAAAACTAGACTAAAGCTAGGCTTTAGTCTAGTGGATAATGTTGTTGTAATTATAAATGATTTAATAGCAAAATAATACATGTATATGTTGGTAATCATACCATATATATTATATACTCTTTGTCTGAGATTGGAGCCATAAGCACTCATCTTCGTTAAGATAAGGAGAAAGCTTATTATACACTTCGCAGTGGTAGTTATTTAACCAATCTTTTTCATCAGAGTTAAGTATTGTAACATCAATACCTTTTAAATCTATAGGACAATAGGATATTGTGTCAAATGCCATAAAACGGCCATCAGAGTTATTCATTACTTCCTTAACTAATATAGAGTTTTCTATACGTATACCATGTTTATTTTCTTTGTAGATACCTGGCTCGTTAGTAAGATACATTCCTTCTTCGATAACTACATCACTAGATTCCTTACGAATTCTTGCAGGTCCTTCGTGTACACCTAATAAGAAGCCTACTGAATGACCAGTTCCACACTTGTAATCCATATATTCTTGCCAAATAGGCTGCCTTGCTATAACATCAAGATTGGAACCTGTAGAACCATGTAAAAATACTAGACGTGCAAGAGCAATATGTGCTTTCACAACTAAAGTATAATCATGTCGTTCTTCTTCTGTTATATCACCCAAAACAATGGTACGGGTTATATCAGTAGTACCATTATGATATTGTCCACCAGAATCAAGTAAGAAAAATCCTTTTGATTTTAGTGTCTTGGTAGTTGCAACATCAGGTTTATAATGCATCATTGCTGCATTTTCTTGATAAGCTGGGATTGTTGCAAAACTATCTTCAATATATAGAGGATTTTCTTTTCTGAAACTTGCTAGTTTCTCTGCGGCAGTAATTTCTGTTATATTTCCGCTTGGAACAGCTTTTTCTAACCAATATAAGAATTTTACTAGTGCAACACCATCTTTTATTTCACATTCCTTCAAATTCTTGATTTCAGTATCGTTAAGTTTAGCTTTTACAATAGCAGTAGGTTCAAGTGTCTCTACAATACGGCTTGAAGAATCAATCATTGACTTTAGACCGTAATTTAACTTAGTAGGGTCATATGTAACTGTTAAATTCTTAGTATATATTTTTATATCATGAAATATATCCTCATAAGCTTTTATGACAATATTTTGTTCTTCCAGTTTTGTTCGTACATCTTTAGGAACTTTGTCAAGTTGTATATATAGGATAGCTTCAGTCATAGTTATTATTCCATA